>JASHPR010000344.1 GCA_030038015.1 Streptosporangiaceae bacterium | reverse complement strand
AGCCGCCGCACGCGGCCGCGCGCCGTCAGGCCGGCCAGCGCCGCGACGCCGCCCGCGAACGCGAACCACAACCCGGTCAGAATCAGCATCGCGCGCCCCGGCCTCCGCTCCGCCGGATCCCGCTAGCCAAGTCCTGCCTGCCGGTCGGTTACCCCGGGGATCGGCTTCTGGCGATGTCGCGGCGGCCCGCACGCGTCCTCCGCCACCAGGAAACCACGGACCCGCTCCAGGCTCTGCCGCCGGCGGAGTTCCACCTGCCCTCCCCCAGGCCTGGCGGGGGAGACCGATGCCCGGTTCGCGCTCCACCGCGACAGCAGCGGCACGGATCGCTGGTCGCAGCCGTCGAGGCGGACCAGCAGCGTCGCCACCCGGTCGGGATGAGCGGGCCACTGGACAAGCAGCAGCACCAGCGACGGCTCGCCCGGCTGGGGAATGACGACCCGGATGTGAAGCTCCGGCCAGTCCAGCGCCGAGGCCGGGTCGGGCACGGCGACCTTTTCGGCAAGCGCCAGCGCGTCCAGGTTCCCCACGTGCACCAGGCGCGCGGTCCAGGTGAGCCCGGCGATCATGAGCAGCAGGGCCCCGGCCAGGCCGGCAGCGGCTATCACATAACGACAGTAAGCCGCTGCAGCGCGTCATGCCAGCCCGCGTGGCAGCGAGCTGCCGCCGCGCGCGGCGGCCGGCCCGGGCTCCACGCGGCGCGGGTTTCCCGGTGCCGGGCGCCGCCGCCTGGGTAGGCTCGCCGCGACGGGAGGCACGGTGGACATCACTCAGCTGATCCTTGACGACCATCACGAGCAGCGGCGGCTGTTCGCGATGCTGGAAGAGGTCGACCCCGGCGACGCGGCCACCCTGGGCGGCCTGTGGGCCCGCCTGGCGGCGTTCCTCGAGGTCCATGCCGCCGCCGAGGAGGAAGTCTTCTACCCCGAACTGCTCCACGTGAGCAGGCGCGCTGGCCGCCTGGGCAGCGCCGAGGAGGAGACGCTGGACGCCATCCACGACCACAACGAGATCCGGGACGCCATCGCGGCGGTCGGGCCCCACGATGCGGGAAGCGACGGCTGGCGCGCGGCGGTCGCCACGGTCAACCGGGTCAACGGCGACCACATGGCCGAGGAGGAGCGCGAGGGCCTGACCGACTTCCGCAGGTTCGCCAGCCTGCAGCTGCGCCACGACCTGGCCGTGGCCTTCGCGGCCTTCGAGGCACGGCATTACACGGGCGTCCAGCCGGTGGACAAGGACCCGGCCGCCTACGTGCGGCGGGCCGAGCAGGCAGACCTCGGCAGCCAGTCCGGCTCGCTCGGCATCGGCAGCCTCAAGGGAAGCTGACCCCGGCGCCAGCCAGCCGGCCCGGACAGGGGTGGTGCCGTAGCGTGCGGGCAGCGGGTCCGGACGGCTGACAGGAGTGCGCGATGCGGGTTCTGGTTTCTGTCGACATGGAAGGCATCGCCGCGGTGGTGGACGGCGAGGACGTCCGGCCGGGCCAGGGCGAGTACGAGCGCAACCGCAGGCAGCTCACGGCGGAGGCCAGCGCCGCGGTCCGCGGCGTGCACGCGGCGGAGGCGGGGGCGGAGGTGCTGGTCACCGAGGCCCACGCGGGCTTCAGGAACCTGCTTCCAGAACTGCTCGACCGGCGTTCGGTGCTGCTGCGCGGCAAGCCGAAGCCGAACGGCATGATGGCGGGCCTGTCCGGCAGCGTGGACGCCGTGCTGTGCATCGGCTATCACGGCAAGGCGGGCACGCCGCGCTCGGTGCTGGCGCACACTATCAACAGCGGCGTCGTGACCGACGTCCGCTGCAACGGGCGGTCGCTCGGCGAGCTCGGCCTGAACACGGCGCTCGCGGCGCACAGCGGGGTGCCGGTGGTGCTGGTGTCCGGCGATGACTCGGTCGCCGCCGAGGCGGCGGAGGTGGCGCCCGGCATGCGCGCGGTGGTGGTGAAGCAGGCGCTGGGCAGCGCCGCCGCCGCCCTGCTGCATCCCGGCGAGGCCTGCGAGCGGATCGAGGCCGAGGTCCCGGGGGCGCTGGCCGGCCGCGACGCGGTCCGGCCGCTGCGCTTCGACGGCCCGGTGCAGGTCGAGGTGGACGTGCTGATGCCGCACATGACCGAGCGCGCGCTGCTGGTCCCTGGCATGGAGCTCGCCGGCGGCTGCACGCTGCGCTACGCGGCGCCGGACTACCCCACGGCCTACCAGGTCATCCAGCTGATCACCGTGCTCGGCGGGAGCTGAGCCCGCCGCCCCGCCGCCGGATCGGCCTACCAGGTCATCCCGCTGATCACCGTGCTCGGCGGGAGCTGAGCCCGCCGCCCCGCCGCCGGAGCTCAGCGACACCAAGCTCGCCGCGCACCTGGCCCGGGGCGGTCGCCGCGGCCACCACGTAGCCGCCGGCGGCCGGCGCGCGGTCATGCCGTTGCCGGGGCCGTTCGGCGGGACCTTTGCCCCTAGGGTGCCGCCGCGCTTTCCGGTGCGCTAGAAGAGGTGAGGTGGCGCATGGGAAGCAACACGCGGCTTAGGGCCTGGCCACGGCGGGGAGTCCCCAGATCGGCACTCCGCTGGACGGCGGCTGTCATCGTGGCCGTGCTGTGCGCCAGCCTCGCGGTCGCCGGGACAATGGGCGCGGTTCGCTACATATCCACCTTCTGGCTCTACCGGGGTTTCGCGGCACCCAGGCTTCCGCACAGCGTCACCGTCCACCACCGGATCGTCACGGTCATCCCGGCAACGGTGCAGCAGATCACGGTGACCAGCCCGGCGCTCGGCGGCTGGCCGGACCCGGTGGACGTCGTCCTGCCGCCCGGATATGCGGCCCACCCCAAGCAGCGTTATCCCGTCCTGTACCTGCTGCACGGAGTCCCCGGCGACCCGTCCAATTTCATCAACGTGGGCGGCGTGCAGAACGTCGAGGCGGAACTCGTCGCCGAGGGCAAGATGCAGCCGTTCATCCTGGTCATGCCCACGGGCAGCCGGTCGTGGCTGGTCGACGAGGAATGGGTGAACAGCATCCAGCCGGACAACGACTGGGATACGTTCGTGGCCAGGTACCTCGTCGACTACATCGACGCGCGGTACCGCACGATCGCCGACGGTGCCGGGCGCGGGATCGCCGGGCTGTCGGAAGGCGGCTATGGCGCGCTGAACATCGGGCTGCACCACCCCGGCGAGTTCCGGCTGCTGGAGAGCTGGTCGGGCTACATGAAGGCGGACGATCTTCCCGCCCTCTTCAATCACAGCCAGGCGCTGCTGCAATACAACAGCCCGGCGGACACGGTCTGGGGGGTGGCGCCGCAGCTGCTGGCCGACGGGACCTACATCTGGTTCTACTGCGGCACCCATGACTACCTCAACAGCCAGAACACCGCGTTTGCCGCCGACCTGGCCACCCTGGGCATCCCGCACCAGTACTTCACGTGGCCGGGCAGCCACAACTGGAAGCTGTGGCGGGCGCTGCTCCCGGAAGCGCTGATCACCGCGTCGGAGGTCCTCGGCCATGGCTAGCCGGCTGCGCGAACCGCTGATCGCCGCGGCACGGGTGCTGGGCCTGGCGATGGCGATCATCGTGATCACGACGCTGGCCACCGGGTGGCTCTACTGGATGCGCGCCGACGTCGCGCACTGGCCGGGCCCGATGGTCCACGACGTGCTGCCGCTGGATGAGCTGCCGGGCCACGACACCGTCCCGCTGCTGGCCTGCATCGCAGCCTTCGGCGTCGCGGCCGTGGGCCTCGGGCTGGTCGCGCGGGCGCTGGGGCTTTCCAGGCTGGCCGCCGGCCTGATCCTGGCGGCCGGCGTCGGGGTGTGGCTGTTCCTCGTCAACGCCGTCTGCCTGTTCATCGTGCGCCAGGAGGCGTTCTCGCTGGCGTCGCGGGAGGCGGCCGGGCTGCAGCCCATGTACCTCGAGGCGGCCATGGCCGGCGCCGGCGGCGCGCTGCTCGGCCGGAGCGGTCAGGCGGAGCGCCGGAACCAGGTTCCGGTCCTGCTGGCCTGGATGGTGGCCGCGGACGGGCTGCTCGACCTCATCTCCGCGCTGTTCCCGCACCCGGGCCAGGCTCTGGCGGTGGTGGAGCGGCTCGGGCCGGGGATCGTGGTGCCGGCCGCGCACGCCCTGCTCGTCCCGGTCGGCGCACTGCTGCTGGTGGGGGCGCGCGGGCTGGCCAGGCGCAGCAGGCGCGCCTGGGAGCTGTCGGTCATGCTGCTCGGGTTGTCGGCCGTGCTGCATCTCATCCGGGGTCCCGACTACGCGGCCACGATCGTGACCGGCCTGATCGCGGTGGCGCTGGTTGCCCGGCGGCAGGACTTCACGTTCCGCGGGCAACCGGGCGCGCAGCCGTCGGCCCTGCTCCGCCTGGCCGCGATGGTGGCGCTCGCGGTGGTCTACGGCCTGACCGCGATCTGGGTCTACCAGGTGATCGCGGACCTGCCGTTCAGCATCCACGACGCGCTGCTGGACACGCTGCGCGGGCTCGTCGGGATGCGGCCGCTCCCCAACAGGTACCTGCCCCGCAGCTTCTCGTGGTGGTATCCGTTCTCCGTGATGTCGATCGCGGCGATCGGGCTGATCTGGGCGGCCGAGGTGTGGTCCCGGCCGTGGCGGCAGCGCTTCTTCCCCGACGCCGGGCGGCGGGGGCGGGCCACGCAGATCGTGCGCCAGTGGGGCTGTGACACTCTCGCGCCGTTCGCGTTGCGCGCCGACAAGGAATGGTTCATCACCGGCCAGACGCTGATCGCCTACCGTGTCGTCCGGGGCATCGCGGTCGTCGGCGGCGACCCGGTCGGGCCGCCGTCCGAGGCTGGCGCGGCGCTCGACGAGTTCCTGTCCTACGTGCGGGCCCGCGGCTGGCATGTCGCCGTGCTCGGCGCGTCCAGCAGGCTGCTGCAGGCCTACCGTGACCGGGGCCTGCACCCGATGTACCAAGGCAGCGAGGCCGTCATCGACGTCGCCACGTTTTCCCTGGACGGCAGGCAGATGCGTGCCGTCCGCCAGGCTGTGCACCGGCTCGCCCGCAACGGCTACCGGGCGGAGGTCGCGATGGCCGGCGACGTGTCACCGGAGCTGCGCGCGGAACTGACGGCCATCGACCGGGACTGGCTGCGGGGGGGCGTCCGGAAGGGCTTCACGATGGAGCTTGACGGCCTGTTCAGGCTCGGCGGCAGCGACGCGATGTTCGTGATCGGGCGCGACGAGGACTGCCGTGTGGCCGGCTGCCTGCACCTGGCCGTGTGCCCCGCGAGCCGGTCGCTCTCGCTGTCCTCCCTTCCCCGCAGGCGCGAGACGCCGAACGGGTTCAGCGCCTGGCTGATCACCGAAGCGGTGTCCTGGGCCCGGCGCAACGGCTACGAGCGGGTTTCGCTGAACTTCGCGCCGTTCGCCGACCTGCTCTCTGCCGAGACCGTGCTGTCGTCCGCGCAGCGCCTCGAGCGCGGCGTCCTGATGCGGCTGAAGCGCATGCTCGCCCTGCAACTGGACAACCTGGTGCGGTTCAACAGGCAGTTCTGCCCCGGCTGGCAGCCGCGGTATGTGGTCGTCGAGCGCCGGTCCGACCTGCCGCGGGTCGCGCTGGCAGCCATGGCTGCCGAGGGTTACCTGCCGCACGCTGATGTCGTGCGCGGAGCGGGCTGGATGCCGCCAGGGACCGAGCCAGCGGCCGAGCCGCCAGCCGACGCCGGCGAATCGCCGGGCGAGCCGGGCGGGGGCGGGCAGCCCGCGCCGGCGCCGGAGGTACCCCCAGCCC
>JASHPR010000343.1 GCA_030038015.1 Streptosporangiaceae bacterium | reverse complement strand
GTCGCCCGGGCCGAGCCACCGCACGACCAGGTCCGGGTCGGTGGATGCCCGGAAGACCAGCTCCCTGGGCGCGTCGAAGTCGCGGACCACCTCGATGAACGGGGTGCCCTGCGGCGCGGTGATGCAGGTGGGGCTGGCACTCACTGCTGCTCCTTGAGTCTCTCCAGGACCGCGTCCAGGCGCCGGTAGCTGCGCTCGGTCTGCAGCCGGCAGGTGTCGATCCAGGCGGTCACCGCCTCCAGCGCGGCCGGGTCCAGGTGAACCGGCCGGCGCTGCGCCTCCCGCGTCCGGGTCACCAGCCCGGCCTGCTCGAGAACCTGGACGTGCTGGGACACCGCCTGCACCGTGATCGAGAACGGCTCGGCGAGCTCGTTGACGGTGGCCGGGCCGGTGCTGAGCCTGGCGATGATCGCCCGGCGCACCGGGTCGGCCAGCGCGGCGAACGCCCGGTCCAGCCGGTCGTGCCGGTCGTGCCGGTCGTGCCGGTCGTGGTCCGCCGCCATCGGTGTCCCGCGTCCTTCCGCCCTATTCAAGTTGATTCTTTATCAAGCCATCACTTGAACATGCGGGCAAGCCGCGGAAGGGAGGGCGGAGCGCGGGATTCCTGGCCGCCGGGCTGGGCAGAAGAGATCTCGGGCCCAGACCCTCCTTAGCGGCTTTGAGTCGGAGATCGTTTCCCCTGACGCCCGTTGCCTGCCACGGCTACGCGGGGGCAGGCCTCCAGTAGACGGACTTCACCCAGATGGTGGCCAGCGCGTCCAGCGCCCGCTCGTCGTCGAACTGGACGTCCCGGTCGCCGCCCTGGCCGAGCCAGATGTAGCAGAAGTGCTCCAGCATGGCCGACAGCGCCGAAGCGGTCAGCACCGGGTCGACGCCCGGGCAGTAGCCGTCCGCCTGGGCCCGCCGGATCTCCGCCGCGATCCTGCTGATCGCCTCGGCGCGGATCTTGAGCCACCGGTCCCGGAACTTCCCGTCGAGCATGGCGGCCTGGAAGATGCCGATCAGCTCGCCGCGCCTCTTGGCATAGGTCCGCCAGAACCCGGCCACCGCCTCGCGCAGCGCGTCCTCGCGCGACAGCCCGCGCCGGTAGGGCAGGGCCGCCATCTGCGTGGCTTCGGCGTGGAACTCCTCGGCCAGCGCGATGAGCAGGTCCGCCTTTGTCTCGTAGTAGTTGTAGAACGACGCCACCGACCGGCCGGCCTCGGCGGCGATGTCGCTGATCTTGGCGTTCAGGTAGCCCTCGCGGGCGAACACGGCGCGCGCGGCCTGGCGGAACGCCTCGTCGGTCTCCCGGCCCTTGCGGCCCCGGGCGGCCGCCGGCGTCATGACACCCGCCGGTCCCGGCCGGCCGAGAACGGCTCCCGGAGCGCGGACCCGAGCAGGCCGGCATAGGTGGGCTCG
The DNA here is from genome assembly GCA_030038015.1 of Streptosporangiaceae bacterium. Taxonomy (GTDB): domain Bacteria; phylum Actinomycetota; class Actinomycetes; order Streptosporangiales; family Streptosporangiaceae; genus JASHPR01. The sequence goes on along the minus strand of JASHPR010000343.1, from coordinate 14,495 downwards.
GCGCCCTCGTGGCCGGTGAGCGCCACCGCCTCAGGGGTGGCCGCCGCCCGCCACTCCACGACGTGGACCCAGGACAGCACTCTCAGACCGGGACGCCGGTGCGGTCGGCGGCGGTCTTCGGCTCATGCCTGACGTCCCCGGGCTGGCCCATGGCCCGCCGCCAGCAGGCGAACTCCAGCAGGATGCCGTCCGGGTCCTGGAAGTAGAACGAGCGGACGAACACGCCGTCGTGCAACTCCCTGGCCACGCCGGACTCGCTGTCGTCGTGATCGAGGATGGGGCTCACCCGCACGCCCTTGGCCTTCAGCTTGGCCCGGTACTCGAGGAAGCGCTCCTCGGGCACGTTGAACGCCACGTGGTTCATCGAGCCGACCGCGCTGGTCCATTCCCCCAGGCCGGGCACGGTGACCGGCGCGGACACCCCGGGAGCCGGGTCAGGCGCGCCGGGAAACCAGAAGAACGCCAGCGCGTTGCCGCCGCCCATGTCGAAGAAGAAGTGCTGGCCGGAGTGGCCGGGCAGGTTGATCGTCTTGATCAGCCGCATGCCGAGCACCTGGGTGTAGAACTCCACCGTCCGCTTCATGTCCGAGCAGACCAGCGCCAGGTGATTGACACCGCCGAGATCGAACTCCTCGTTCCGCCACTCCGCTGAGCCCGCCAAGGTGCCTCCCAAGGTGTCCTCCCACGATCCGCTGCGAATCTGCCCGCAGCGTCTGGTGCGCCGGTAAGAACTAAATCTAAACTCAGCTTCATTTACGCGCCAGGTCCCGGCGGAACCAGAAGCGCAGCGGAACGGAGTCGGCGTGACCGAGATCGTCAGGGAGTTCATCGGCCTGCCGTCCCCGGTGGCCGGCCGGGCAGGCGCCGGCGGCCACCCGTGCCAGGGCATCTATCACCGGCCGGCCGGCCGCCGGCCGACCACGGCGTTCATCGCCACCCACTACAACGTGGACTTCTCCGAGCACTACCTGGCCAGCCTGATGGCCGAGCGCGGCTTCGGCTTCCTCGGCTGGAACACCAGGTTCCGCGGCAACGAGCCGCACTTCCTGCTCGATCACGCGCTGGCCGAGATCGGCGTGGGCGTGCGCTGGCTGCGCGAGCACGCCGCCGTCGAGCGGGTCGTGCTGCTGGGCAACTCGGGCGGCGGCTCGCTGATGGCCGCCTACCAGTCCCAGGCCGTCGAGCCCAACGTCCGGCCGGCCGCCGGGATGCGGCCGCTCGCCGCCATCGGCGAGCTGCCGCCGGGCGACGCGTTCATCGCCCTGGCGGCGCATTCGGGCAGGCCCGAGGTGCTGACCGCGTGGCTCGACCCCTCGGTGACCGACGAGAACGACCCGGTGTCGGCCGACCCCGGCCTCGACCCGTTCAACCCGCGCAACGGGCCGCCCTACACCGAGGATTTCCAGCGCCGCTACCGCGCAGCGCAGCGCGACCGCAACGAGCGCATCACCGACTGGGCGATCGCGCAGCTTGACGCGCTGAGCCGGACGCGGGCCAGGGACCGGCTGTTCACCGTGTTCCGCAGCTGGGCCGACCTGCGGATGATCGACCCGTCCATCGAGCCGTCCGGCCGGCGGCCGAACTGGTGCTACCTGGGCGACCCGCAGCGGGCCAACTACGGGGTGTTCGGCGTGGGCACGGTGAGCACGCTGCGCAGCTGGCTGTCGATGTGGAGCCTGCGGATCTCGCAGTGCATCGCCGCGCCGCACCTCGCCAGGATCACCGTGCCGTCGCTGGTCGTGCACGCGAGCGCGGATGCGTGCGTGTACGAAAGCGACGCGCGGGCGCTCTGCCAGGCGCTGGCCGCGCCGGACAAGACCCTGGAGTTCATCAAGGCCGACCACTACCTGCAGGAGCCCGAGGGCGCCCGCGATCAGGCCGCCGACCTGATCGCCGCGTGGGTGACCGCCCGCGGCGGGTAGCACGATTGCTCCCCAGGCGGCCCTCACCTGCTCACCTGGCGAAGGTCGCCGGTTCCGGAGCATGTCCTTGCCGAACTGGATTCTGCGACGATACGACCTGCGGACGAAGGGGGCGCAGCCGATGCAGAGCTGGATTCACGTCATCGAGTGGCGCGCCACCGTGCGGCCCGATGTGACCGCGCTGGCCGACGACCGGGGCGCGGAATTCACCTATGCGGGGCTGCGTGCCGAGCTTGAGCGCCGGGCCGACGGCTGGGCCAGCGTCGGGATCGGCCCCGGCGACACCGTCGCGATCGTGGCAAAGAACAGCGCGGACTTCCTCGTGCACGCCTTCGCGCTGATGCGGGCCGGTGCCACGCCGGCGTTCGTCAACTGGCGGCTGTCGCCGCGCGAGCTTGCCGAGGTGCTGGCGCTGACCGAGCCGGCGGCGGTCGCCGCCGACGCCGAGTTCACCGGCCTGGTCGGCTCCGTGACTGCCGTGCCCCCGAGGCTGGTGGCCATCGGCGGGGGCGGGCCGGCACCCCCGGGCTGGCTGGACGGCCGGGAGCTCACGGGGCCGGTCCCGCCCAGGCCCGCGCTGGCCGCCGACACGGTGCTGGCGCTCGTGCACACCAGCGGCACCACGGGCAAGGCCAAGGCCATCCCGCTCCGGCACGGCGCGCTGATGATGAGCGTGGCCGACTTCGCCATCGCCCGGCCACCCGCGGCTTGGCAGCGCGGGCCGGATCAGCTTCGGCTGGGAGGTGCGGATCGTCGGCCCCGACGGGCGCGACCTGCCCGCCGGCGCCGTCGGCGAGCTTCTCATCCGCGGCGAGTGCCTGTTCTCCGGCTACTGGCGCGACCCGGAGGCCACCGCGGCCGCGTTCACCGAGGGCGGCTGGTACCGGACCGGGGACATCGCCCGGCTGACCCCGGACGGCTACCTCTACATCCTGGACCGTGCCAAGGACATGATCATCAGCGGCGGGGAGAACATCTACCCGCCGAGGTCGAGGCGGTACTGGCCAGCCACCCGGCGGTGGCCGAGGTCGCGGTCGTGGGACGGCCCGACCCGGTCTGGGGCGAGGCGGTGCACGCCGTCATCATCCCCATGCCCGGCTCCGATCCCTTGCCGGACGAGGTCATTTCCTGGTGCCGGGACCGCCTGGCCCACTTCAAATGCCCGAAGACCGTGGCGTTCGCCGCCTCGCTGCCCCGCACGACCACCGGCAAGGTGCTCAAGCGGGAGCTGCGGGCGCGGCTCGCCGCCGCGCCCGCCGGTGAATGTACCGATGGGCGGGTTACAGGCCACCCGGAGGTACATTCATGAACGCCTGGCCCCCTCCCGGACCGGCAAGCGGCGCGGGGTCGGGACCGGCGGCGGAGAGCCGGCACCGGGACCTCGCCGGCCGCACGGACCCCGGATACGCCGGGGTCACGGGCGCCAGGATCGGGCTGTCCATCGCCTCGCACAGCGGGCTCCCCCCGGCCAGGATCGGCGCCCTGGCCGCGGCCGCCGAGCGGGCCGGCTTCGCCGCGGTCTTCGTTGCCGAGGGGCACGGCGACGCGCTCGCGCTCTGCCACCCGGTGGCCGCCGCGACCCGCAGCGTCCGGGTGGGCACCGCGATCGCGAACGCGGCGCTGCGGCCGCCCGTGCTGACAGCCGAGACCGCCGCGCAGCTCGACCAGGCGTCGGGCGGCCGGCTGGTCCTCGGCCTCGGCGTCGGGAACCCGGTCATGAACGGCAGGTTCGGACTCCAGCCGTTCGCGCCGCTGGCGATGACCGAGGAATACGTGGCCGTGATCCGGGCGGTCCTCGCCGGGCAGGCGGGGTTCGCGGGCCGGGTGTTCCGCACCGGGCCGGTGCCGCTTCGGGCCGGGCAGGGAGGCAGTGCCATCAGCGAAGAACTCGTGATCGCTTCTTCGCCGCGCTGGAGGCGGGCGACATCGACACGCTGCGCGAGATCTACGCCCCGGACACGGTCATCTGGCACAACGATGACCTGGCCGGGCAGCCGGCTGCCGTGCCGCCGGAAAGACCTGCCCGGGAAGGCGGTGCCGGACCCGGCCTTCTGCCCCGGCGGCAGGACATTACTTCCCGCGGGCCGAGGCGACGGCGGCCGCGATCGCCCGCGCGTCCGGCTCCACCATGTCCCCGGCGACCAGGACGGTTGGCGTCGCGGTGACCCCCGCCTCGGTGGCGCGCGCGGTCACGTAGGCCGGCCAGTCCAGGTAGGGCGCCTCGGCCAGGCAGCCATCGAACGGCGTCGCCGCCAGCCCCGCCTCACGGGCCAGCGCGGCGAGTTCGGTGTCGCTCAGCCCCGGGCCGCCCTCGGGCGGCTGGTGCGTGAACAGCGCGTGCGCGTACTCCAGGAACCGGCCCTGGTCCGCGGCGCAGCCCGAGGCCGCGGCCGCGCGGGCCGAGTAGTTCGTCGTCGACGCCTGGTCGAGGAAGTTCATCGGGTGGTAGGCGATGCTCGCCAGCCCGTCAGCTGCCAGGTTCGCCAGTGTCGGGCCGGACGAGAGCTCAAACCGCCTGCAGTACGGGCACAGGAAGTCGATGAAGGCATCCACCCGCGCCGGGCCGTCTCCGACGACGATCCCGTCACCTTCGGCCGTTGCGCCCGCCGGAACGCGGCCGGGAGCTTTTGGGTACGTCACGGCTCCTCCGATCCGGCCACCGCCGCACCAGCCACGCTATCAGCGGCCGTCCGCGCCCAGCCGGGCAGATCCTGCCGCAGCTCATGCCCGGCCGCCCCGCGATCGTGCCGGGCGTAAGGCAAGCCGCCGCTACGACCTGGGTTTCCTGCGCCCCGGCGAAAGGCTGGCCTCGCCGCGTGTTGCTGCGCCGCGTGGGCTCCCGCGAGGTTCAGCAAGCCGGTCGTCCCTTTTGCCTTGCAGGTAATCGATCCATTCAAGGGCCGCCAGCGTGTCCGGGTGATCCGGGCCCAGTGCCCGCTCCAGGTGCGGCAGCAGATCCCGGAATTCTTCCTGCGCCCCGGCATGGTCGCCGCCCGCCGCCATCTCCCTGGCGATGCTGACCCAGAGGATCGCCGTCACCGGGTGATCCGGGCCCAGCTGCCGCTCCAGGTACGCGAGCACGTTCCGGAACTCCTCCTCCGCCCCGGCATGGTCGCCGCGCGCCGCCATCTCCCTGGCGATGCTGCACCGGGTAGCCAGCGTGTCCGGATGGTCCGGGCCCAGCCTGCGCCGCAGATAGGGCAGCATCCCGCGGAATTCTTCTTCCGCCCGGGCGTGATCCCCGCGCGCCGCCATCTCCTGAGCGACGCCGAACCTGGCGATCAGCGTGTCCGGGTGATCCGGCCCCAGAGCCCGCTGCCGGGCCGCGAGCACCTGCCGGAACTCCCCCTCTGCCCGGGCGTGGTCCCCGCGCGCCGCCATCTCCTGAGCGAGGCTGAACCTGGCGATCAGCGTGTCCGGGTGATCCGGCCCCAGAGCCCGCTGCCAGGCCGCGAGCACCTGCCGGAACTCCCCCTCCGCCCCGGCATGGTCCCCGCGCGCCGCCATCTGCTGAGCAATGCTGAACCTGGTGGCGAGCGTGTCCCGGTGGTCCAGGCCCAGCCTTTTCTGCCACGTAAAGACGTGCCGGAATTCCGCCTCGGCGCCGACGTGATCGCCGGTCGCCACCATCTCCTGAGCGAGGCTGAACCCGGCGATCGGCGTGTCCAGCTGGTGCAGCGCGAGCGTGTCGTCCGCGCTTCCGGAATCCTGGTCGGCTGCGGTCAAGCTCACTTGAGCGGCCGGCGCATCGGTCCCCCGGCTGTGCTGCTGGTCGGCCAGGGTCCGCTGGTGCAACACGGTGGCCACATCGGGTGCGTACGGTCGCAGCCCGAGCGCCATCCGCAGCGCGTCAGCGAACTCCCCGCAACTCGCATAGCGATCCTCGGGAGCCTTGGCCAGGGCCCGGAGCAGGACATCATCGACGACGGGCGGAAGGTCGGGCCGCCGCGACGTCAGGCGCGGCGGCGGCGCCGACAGTTGCGCGTACAGCACCGCCATGTCCTCATCCCGGGAGAATGGCGGCCTGCCCGACAGTAACGCGAACGCCGCGCATGCGAGCCCGTACTGATCCGTGCGCGCGTCGACCCGTCGGCCTTGGATCTGCTCTGGCGCGCAGTAGTTCAGCGTGCCCATGAAGTGGTCCGATCCCGTCAGGTCCGACGACCGCGCTCCTTTGGTCAGGCCGAAGTCCGACAGATACACGTGATCGGGTCGCCCGGCCCGCGCATCTAGGAGCATGTTGGTCGGCTTGACATCACGGTGCACCAGCCCCGCCGCATGTGCGGCGTCCAGGGCCGAGGCCACCCCGGAGATGATCGCTGCCGCGCGCGCGATGGGCAGCGGCCCCAGCCGGTTCACGAGTGCGCCCACATCGCCGCCCGGCACGTACCGCATCGCGATGAATAGCACCCCATCCGCGTCACCGGCCTCGAACACCGGAATGATGTGCGGATCATCTGCAGCGGCCGCAGACCGGGATTCACGAATGAAACGGTGCCGGAATGCCTCGTCCGTCGCCAGCACCGGCGAGAGGATCTTCAGGGCTACCTGCCGCTCAAGCCGCTCGTCCTGGGCCCGGAATACGACGGCCATTCCCCCCTGGCCAATCTGCTCCTTCAGGCGGTATCCCGCAATCCGCGAGCCGGCGGAGAAACCGCCCGAGAACCTGATGGCGCCGGGGCCTCCGTCACCCATCACGCCTCCTGGACCGGCTTGCCCGCGGCGTCAGGGTCTACCGGAGCGACCGCCCAGGCCCCTGGCGGCTGTCCGCCCTCCTTGACTGATTGGCCAGTCAGAATTCGGCAATCCCAGTTGCCGGCGGATAAGACGGTGGAATGCGAATGAACATGGTCAGCCACGGACTATCCCCCTAGCAGTCACCGGCTCACGTTACCGCGATCGCAGACGGGCTTGCGGGGAACTAAGCAGACTTTTCGGGCTAACCTAATTTTGGTTCCAAATGACTCGGCGAGCAGGCAGCCGCAGCGGGTGACGCGTCACACGGGCGGCAGGCACAGCCGGCCGGGCGCTACACCGGCCAGGTTTCCTTGCGGTAGCCCATGTCCCAGAACATCCACTCGTAGCGGGTGGTCGCGCGGAAGTGCCGGTGCACCAGGGCCCGCTCGGCCGGCGCCAGGCCGGGCCCGAGCTCGTCGGTGACGGCCAGCACCTTCCGCACCGTGTCCCCGAACTCCTCGCCCCCGTAGGTGTCGATCCACTTCTGGTAACGCGGGTTGGGCGAGCCGCGCTGCAGGAGCTCCTTGCCGACCTCCCAGTAGATCCAGTAGCACGGCAGCACGGCGCCGACACCCTCGGCGTAGGACCCGCCGCGCACGGCGGCCAGCAGGTAGCTGGTGTAGGCGAGCGTGGTCGGCGCGGGCTCGGCCGCCCCGATCGACGCGGGGTCGATGCCCAGGTCGCCGAGGAGCGAATCGTGCAGGGTCCGCTCCACGGCCACGATGTCGGCCGCGTCGCGGGAGAACATCTCGACGCCCGCTGCGTCCGGGGCGCGGCTGCCCACCGCCGCCAGCGCCTGCGCGTAGCCGTGCAGGTAGAGCGCGTCCTGGACCACATAGAACACGAAGGCGTCCTGGGGCAGGCTCCCGTCGGTCAGCCCGGTGAGGAACGGGTGCGCGAGGATGGCGCCGTAGATGCCGGCCGAGCCCTGCCACAGCTCGTCGGTGAAGCGGTCGGTCATCGGGCTGCTCCCCCGCAGCTCTCGGTGGCGCTCCTAGGGTGCGCTCTCCCGCTGGGCCTGGAAGAACGGCGACCGCAGGACGAAACGCGCCACGAACATTAGCACTATGCCGGTTGCGACGACCCCCGCCACGGACCACAGCTGCGGCGCCGGGGCGGCCAGCAGCGACTTGACCAGGAGCCAGACGAGGAACGCGGCGGCGCCGAGCGGGAGGATCCCGACGAGCACCAGGTCCCCGGCGTTGCTGACGATCCGGCGCCGGAAGTAGACCATGGCGGCGATCGCGGTGAGGACGTAGAACCCCGCGTACAGCAGCCCGGTCACGTCGATGATCTGGGTGAACGCGTTCGCGAGAGAGCTGGACAGCAGGTAGGCCCAGGTGGCCGCGACCAGGATCGCGCCGATGATCAGGGTGGCCACCGCCGGGGTGGAGAACCGCGAGTGGATGGCGGCCAGCAGCGGCGGCAGCACCCGGCGCCGCGCCATCCCGTAGGCCATCCGGCCGATCACCACGATCCCGGTGCCGGTGGAAGCGATCACCGACAGCGCGAGGGCCAGCGCCATCACCTTGGCCCACCCGCCGCCGCCCATCACCTGGGCGACGTAGACGAGCGCGTCGGACGAGTTCGCCTGCAGCTTGGCCGGGGACACCGCGCCCTGCAGGCCGACCTCGGAGATCGTGAAGATGATCGCGAGGAACAGCACCGCCAGGATCGCGGCCCGGCCGGGGTTGATGCGCCGCTGCCTGGTCTCCTCGTTGACGTACACGGTGGCGTCCCAGCCGGTGTACATGAACACGGCGATCAGGAACCCGGCCGCCAGGCTGCCCTTCCCGCCTATGCCGCTGACCGTGAACCAGCCGCGGGTGACCGGGAACGTGCCGTGGTGGTGGCTGAGCACCAGCGCCAGGCCGGCCACCGCGAAGCCGACCAGGATCACGTACTCGATCAGCCCCATGCCGACCTGGGTGCGCGCGGTGATGCGGATGCCGACGATCGCGATCACGACCATGACCAGGATCACGGCCGTGCTGATCAGGATGTTCGGCCACGTGCTGGTGGAGCTGGAGCCGAAGACGGCCAGCACGGACGGGGCCAGCACCACGACGCCCGAGATCGCCCCGACCAGGGTGCCGGTGATCATCAGCCAGCCGGTCAGGAAGCCGAGGTACGGGTTGATCGCGCGGCCCACCCACTCGAAGGAGGCCCCGCACCGGGCCTGCCACAGGTTCAGCCGCCGGTAGGCGTTGGCGATGATGATCATGGGAACCGCGGTCAGGATGATGATCGGCCCGACCGCGTACGCGGTCGCCGCGGCGAGCGCCGCTAACGTCAGCCCGACCGACACCGCGGGAGCGGCGTTGGCCATCCCGATGACCGTGTCCTGGGCGGGCCCGATCGCGTCCGGTTCCAGGCGGCCCGCGGGGGCCGCGGGTGCCATGACGGCTGTTGCAGGTCGATCGGTCATCTGCGCTCCCGTGGTGTCGGCCGCCCCGCCACAGCATCGCGGAACCGGCCACGGGAAGCAATGCCCCGGAAGATTGACATACTTACCTTTTATGAACCCGATGCGCGTCCTGCTGTTCGACGTCTTCGGGACGCTGGTGGACTGGCGGTCGAGCCTGACCGGCATCGCCGCCGCGACCGGGACCCAGGCCGACTGGCCGGCCATCGTCGATGACTGGCGCCGCGCGTACCAGCCGGCCCTGGACCGGGCGCGCCAGGACGCCGCCTGGCGTGATCTCGATGCCGTCCAGCGCGGCACCCTCGACGAGATCCTTGAACGTTACGCCGTGCCCTTGCCCGCCGCCGGCCGGGACGCTCTGGTGCGGGGCTGGCGGCAGCTCCGGCCGTGGCCCGACAGCCGGGACGGGCTCGCCCGGCTGCGCACCGGCTACCTCACGGCGACGCTGTCGAACGGGCACGTCGCGCTGCTCGCCGACCTGCTCAAGTTCGGCGACCTCCGGGTCGACGCCGTGCTCTCCGCGCAGCTAGCCAGCAGCTACAAGCCGGACCCCGCCGTGTACCTGAAGGCCCTCGAACTGCTCGAGTGCGAGCCCGCAGAGGCCGGGATGGTTGCCGCTCACGCGACGGACCTGCAGGCCGCCGCCGCGCTTGGGCTGCGCCCGGTGTTCATCCGCCGCCCCCTCGAGTGGGGCCCGGGCGGGCCAGCGGAGGACCCGCCGGACCTGGGCGGCCTGACCGACGTCCCCGACCTGATGCACCTCGCCGGCGCTCTGGGCTGCTGACCGGCCCGCCAGCTCACTCGCTTCGCGGCCCGGCTTCACCCGCAGGGACACCCCTATGACCGGGCCCTCGACACGGGTCCTCAGCTCACCGCCTTCTTCACCAGCGCGCCGATCCTTTCCGCTACGTCGGCGGTCAGCTCCTTCAGCGCGAAGTAGGTCGGCCACATGGCGCCTTCGTCGAGGTTCGCCTTGTCGCTGAAGCCGAGCGTCGCGTACCTCGTCTTGAACTTCTGGGCGCTTTGGAAGAAGCAGACGACATTGCCGTCCTTGGCGTACGCGGGCATCCCGTACCAGGTTCTCGGCGAGAGGTCCGGCGCGCTGGCCCTGATGATGGCATGGAGCCGTTCGGCCATGACGCGATCCGGTCCCGGCATCTCGGCGATCTTCGCGAGCACGTCGCTTTCCCCGTCCCCCTTGCCCGCGCGCGGGCCACGGCGCGCGGCCGCCTTCAGCTCCTGGGCCCGCTCCCGCATCGCGGCTCGTTCCTCGGCCGTGAATCCCCCGGACGCCCCGCCGGCGGTGCTCTTGGCCGGCTTCTGCGTGTCCTTCATGGCAGGTTCCCCCTGTGCGAGATCTGATCGGAGGACCCTCACACTAGCGAGCCGCGGCCACCTTGCCGAGGCGATGGGCTGCCGGCCGGCCCGCCGGGTCATCCGCTCAGCGGCCGGCAGCCGGCCGTCCGGAACACGCCGATGACCGTGCCCTCGATGAACGGACGCTCGTCGCGGCCGGCGAACGGCAGGCCAGGGTGCCGTGAGCGCGCCGCCAGGGCATAGTCGTCATGCGGGAGGCCGCGCCCGCATGGCGGCGCGGGCCCGGGTGGGGAGGGCTCATTGGGCAGCGGGCGCCAGGCCGCGACCGTCCTTGTGGCCAGGACGATCCGGCCCGGTTACTGGTCGGGCGACTCGTTCAGGTTCATGGTCATCAGCGGCGGCACCGTGACCGCCCTGGCCGCGACGGCCGGTGAGGCAGCGGAGCGGGCCGGGCGGCCGGCGCGCTGGGTCGATCTCGGTGAGGCCTGCGTGGGACCCGGCTTCATCGACACGCACATCCACGCCCTGCAGGCGGCGGCCGATGTGCGCCTGGTCAGCCTGCGCGAGGCGGCCACCATGGACGGCGTGCTCGCGGCGGTGCGCGAGGCCGGGCTCGGCCGGCGGCCCGGGGAGTGGACCGTTTCCGGGCGCAACTGGCACGAGTCGGGGCTGCGCGAGGGCCGGCTGCCGACCCGGGCCGAGCTGGACGCGCTCGGCCTTCCGGGGCCTGTCCTGCTGCGGCGCGGCAGTCACCTCGCGGTGGCGAATTCGCACGCGATCTCCCTGCTCGGGCCGCTGCCGGCAGAGGCCGCGCGAACCGGGCACATCGGCGCGGACCCGCTGATCGCACGGGCCCTCGAGCTCGCCGGGGAGCCGTCGCCCGCGCAGCGCCGCGATGACCTCGCGGCCGCCCTGGCGCGCTTCTCCGCCCGCGGCATCACGACGATCAGGGAGGCCGGGGTCGACGCCGCCGGCCTCGAGCTGTTCGGCGCCCTGCGGCAGCAGGGCCGGCTGCCGGTACGGTGCGACCTGCTGTGGCGGGTTCCCGAAGGCACCGGGCCTGATGCGGCGCGGCAGCTGATCTCGGAGATGCCGCCGGCGCCGCCCCCAGGCCCGGCGGACGGCGGGTTCCTGCGGCTGACCGGGGTCAAGGCGTTCGTCGACGGCCGCATTGCCGACGCCGCGCTCGGCGGGAGCGCCGACGTGGCCGGGTGCCTGCGGCTCACGGCCGCGGAACTATGGGTGATCGTCGAGGAGTCGCTGCGCCGGTCCGCGGGCGTCGGCTGCCACGCCGTGGGCGACGCGGCGGTGCGGATGGTCCTCGGCGCCTACGAACGGGCGCTGTCCGCCGGCCTGGCACGGGACCCGGGACGGCTGGTGATCGAGCACGCGCTCAACTGCGCGCCGGAGACCATCCGGCGCATGGCCGCGGCCGGCGTTTCCGTGTCGGCGCACCCGGCCATCGTGTATGAGTTCGCCGATGACATACGGCGGGAGTGGGGCGCCGCGAACGCGGCGAGAGCCGCCCCGCTGCGCGACATGGTCGCGGCCGGGGTCCGGGTGGCGGCGGGCAGCGACGGGGACGTGCCGCCGTTCGACCCGCTGCGGGGCGTGTCGTTCATGATGACGCGGACAGCCCGCACCGGCGGGCCGATCGGCGCGGGCCAGGCCGTGCCGGGGAACGTGGCGCTCGACCTGTACACCCGCCGCGGCGCGGCGCTGCTGGGGACCGGAACGCGCCGCGGGGAGCTGCGGCCGGGCATGGACGCCGACCTGGCGGTGTTCTCGGCGGATCCGCTGTCCTGCCCGGCCGGGGACCTTCCGCGCATCGACGTGCTGCTGACGCTGCTCGGCGGGAGGGCCGTGCACGACCCGCACCGGCTGATGGAGGGGGATGGCCATGGCTGACACCAAGGTCCTCGTCAACTGCAACGTGTTCGACGGCTGCAGCGCCGGGGTGCAGCGGGACCGCTACGTCCTGGTGCGCGGCGGGGAGATCGCCGGGACAGGCCCGTCGCGGTCGGCACCGGAGCCCGCGGGCGCAGCCGTGATCGACCTGCAGGGGTCGTACCTGATGGCCGGGCTGTTCAACATGCACACGCACTTCTCGCTGGCGCTCCCCGGGAAGCTCGCCAACTCGGTCCAGGCCATGTCACCCCATGAGCTGGCGCTCTACGTCGCGGCGGGCGCGCGGCAGACCCTGCTGTGCGGGGTGACCACGGTGCGCTGCGTGGCCGAGCGCGACCACGTGGAGTTCGCGCTGCGCGCCGCGATCGCCGAGGGGCGCGCCGCCGGGCCGCGGATCCTCAGCGCCGGGCGGGCCCTGGTGTGCACCGGGGGCCACGGGCACGAGTCGTCCAGCGCGCTGGAGTGCGACGGGCCCGACGGGTTCGTGCGCGGCACCAGGGCGCAGATCAAGGCGGGCGCTGACCTGATCAAGGTGATGATCTCCGGCGGCATCGCCGGGTTCACCGAGACCATGGACACGGTCCCGCTCACCGACGGCGAGCTGGCGGCGGTGATCTCCACCGCGCACGCCTGGGGCCGGAAGGTGACCGCGCACGCGGGCCCGGCCCGGATCATCGCGCGGGCGGTCGAGCAGGGGCTGGACTGCGTCGAGCACGGGTACCAGCTCACCGCGGCGGTGGTGCGGCAGATGCGCGAGCGCGGGGTCCCGCTGGTGCCGACGCTGTCGGTCACCCGGTGCGGCGATTTCTTCGACTCGCTGGACGTGCCCGCCTGGATGCAGGAGCGGTCGCTGCAGGCGGCCGGCATGCACGAGGAGTCCTACCGGCTGGCGCTGGCGGCCGGGGTGCCGGTGATGCTGGGCAGCGACATCCCGCCGTACTGGCAGACCGAGGGGACCTCGGCGACGGTGCGCGAGCTCGAGCACATGGAGGCGTTCGGCCTGCCGCCGGCCGAGGCGCTGCTCGCCGCCACCCGGGTGCCTGCCGCCTGGCTCGGGATCGACGAGCAGGTAGGTTCGGTGGAAGCGGGCAAGCGGGCGGACCTCATCGCGATGAGACAGGACCCGGTCGCCACCGTGTCCGCGCTGCGGACGCTGCACTGGGTGATGAAGGACGGCACGGTGTACCGGAACGACACATGGGTGAGGTGAACGCCGCGCGGGACGCGGTCACCGAGGTCAGCCTCTTTGACCTGCGGGTGGTCGTGGAGCGCATCGAGGGCCGCTCGGTGTGCGGCATGCGGCCCGGCGACTGGTTCGAGCTCACCGAGAGCAGCCACCTGCGCACCTGCCCGGGCCGTTTTTTCTGCGTGTACGCGCTCGCCGCGGTGCTGCCGCTGCTCGCCGCCAAGCAGCGGGAGCTCCGGCCGGGGGACTGGCTGGCCAGCGACAGCCTGGTGGCCTGCCCCGACCCGGACGAGCGGCTGATCATGCGCATCGAGCGGACAGGCCGGAGCACGGTGGCGCTCGGCGACGTCACGTGACGGCCGTGCGCCGCGCGCTCAGCGTCGCGCTGCAGTCGGACGAGGACCTGGCGGCCTACGCCAGCCTGGCGCCGCTGATCGAGGAGCTCGGCTTCGCGGGCGTCTCCGTCTATGCCGACCTGCTGTACCCGTCGCCGCTGCTGCCGCTGATCACCATCGCCCGGGCGACCCGCCGGATCCGGCTCGGGCCGGCGTGCCTCAACCCGTACCTGCTGCACCCGGTGGAGATCGCGAACCAGCTGCACATCCTGGACACCGTCTCGGGTGGCCGGGCGTATCTCGGCCTCGCCCGCGGGGCGTGGCTGGACGCCGCCGGGATCGCCCAGGAGCGCCCGCTCCGCAGGCTGCGGGAGGCCGTCGATGTGGTGCGGCTGCTGTTCTCCGGGGACGACCGGGGCTACCGCGGCGAGATCTTCCGGGTGGAGCCGGGGGTGCGGCTCGCGTACCGGCCGGGGCGTGAGGACGTGGACCTGCTGCTCGGGGCGTGGGGACCGATGGGCATCGCCCTGGGGGGCGAGCTCGCGTCCGAGGTCAAGATCGGCGGCACGGCGAACCCGGCGCTGCTGCCCCGGGCCAGGCAGGCGCTGGCACGCGGCGAGGCGAGGGCAGGCCGGCCGCCGGGCGCGGCCGGCCTGGCGTGCGGC
>JASHPR010000342.1 GCA_030038015.1 Streptosporangiaceae bacterium | reverse complement strand
TCATGTCGTCGATGGACTGGATCTGCAGCGAGTCCACGGTCAGGCCGATCTTGGCCATCTCGGCCTTGGAGCCGTCCAGGACCTCGGTCGCCAGCTTCTGCCGCTCGGTGACGATCTCCTCGACGGTCATGGAGCCGATGATCGAGCGCAGGTGCCCGGCGAAGATCCGCCCGGTGAGCGTGGACATCTGGTCCTGGTCGGACAGGAACCGCTGCCCGGCGTTGACGATGCTCTCCTCGTCGTTGCCGACCTTGAACGCGATCACGGCACGGACATTGAGCGAGATGCCCTGCCTGGTAACGCAGGTCTCGGCGACCTCCGCCTCGCACATGGACAGGGTCAGGAAGTTGACCTTGCGGAAGAACGGAGGGACGAACGCGCCGTGGCCGGTGACCACCTTGAAGGGCGCGCCGTCGTGCCCGAACCTGCCACCAGAAATCAGCATCGCCTCGTCAGGCGCGGGAACACGGTAGCCAAGCATCTTTTTTCATCTCCAGTCGGGATCTGCGGGCGGGCCCGGGTCAGCCTCTCCCTGCGTTTCCCGTCATACTGCACAAATGTGTCAGGGGGGAAGAGGCGGCTCAGCGGGGGGAAGGCGGATCGCCCGGCAGCGAGCCAAGCGGGTCGGCCCACTCGCTGACGTCGACCGTCCTGTTCCCCCGGGACTCGATGACGAGGACCGTCGCGCCCTTCGGCAGCGGCGTGGGTGACCAGGCGATATATGTCTCCGAGCCGCCCCTGATCTTCACCAGCACCTCACCGGGCCCGTCCGCTCCCCTGGTGGCGACGGTGACGACGCCGATGCACCCGATGAGCGAAGTCTCCCGAGCCACGCTCAGCCGCTCCTCCCGCCTCCCGACTGGGTTGCTCCAGTATGCGCTCGGCAGCCAAGGGGGGATCGGGCGCCACCGTACTGGCCGGGCGCGCTGCGGCCAGAACCGGGCCTTGGGCTCCCCGGCGGCTGGCGCGCTGCGGCCAGAACCGGGCCTTGACCTTCCCAGCGGCTGGCGCGCTGCGGCCAGAACCGGGCCTTGACCTTCCCGGTGGCCGGGCGCCGCGGCCAGAACCGGGCCTTGACCTTCCCGGTGGCCGGGCGCCGGGTGGCTAGACCTGAGCCCTGAGCCCTGAGTTCCTCGATCTGCCGCGCCCGCTCCCGGAGCTCGGCGTAGGCAGGCCGCTCGCGGATCCGGGCCAGCGTCCAGCGCACGGCGTCCGCCCGGTTGGCCGCGATGCCCGTGGTGATAAGGGTGTCCAGGGTCTCCAGGTCGGCCGCCCCCAGGCGGGCCTCAGTTTCCCCACATACCGGTGGGCGGCAACCGGGCCGCCCTGCCGGGCACGAGCCGACCGGAGTCCGGCACCCACCCAGGGCCCCGGCAGCCACCCGGCGTCCGGTGGTCGGCCGCGACTCCCTTCCCGCACATCCGCCGCAGACGGCGGAATAGCTCGGGCTGGCCCGCTGTTGCTAGTCATCGCTGGTGTGCTGTGTCCCCCGGGCCGCAACTACTGCCTTCGCGGAATACCGTCCGGCTGGAGCCGCGTTGTGCCACTCGCCGAGAGGCGACCACGCGCCAGCACCTGGCACGCCCTCGCGAGCACAATGCTCCGGGGGCGTCGTCATATCCGGGGGCTTCGCCTTGATCATCTCAACTCTTACTTCGTTCGGTGAGCACGAAACGGCACATATCAGGCCAGAATCGCGTTCGTTCGGAGTAAAAGTCGTGGCGATCAAGGAATCTGCGGCGTTGGCGCGGGCCGGCCCGCCCCCTGGCGGGTGCCGTTCGGACGTGGGGTGGCTAGCGTTCCCCTGTACGGGCACGGCGCCCTGGAACGCAAGCGAATGAGAAAGGCTGGTCTGCTCGATGGCCGATGCACTATCGGAAGCGACCCTGGCAGCGCTTGACGACCCGTTCGCCCAGCTGGGCGGGCCGCTCGCGGGCACGACCCGGCTCGCGTTCGAGGTTGTGGACTCGGCCAGGTTCACCCCGCACATGCAGCGGCTCAGGCTGACCGCTCCGGAGCTCGACGGGTTCAGGTACCTGCCGGGCCAGGACGTGATGCTGCTCGTTGCCGCCGAAGGCAACCGGCCGGTGCGGCGGCGCTACACCATCCGCGGGCTCGACCCGGCGGCGCGGCTGCTCACCCTGGACATCGTGCTGCACGGCGACGGCCCTGGGGAGCGCTGGGTGCGGGCGGCCCGGCCCGGCGACAGGATCGAGGGCATCGGGCCGCGGGGGAAGATCACCACGTCGGCAACGGCCGACTGGCACCTGTTCATGGGCGACGAGTCGGCGCTGGCCGCGACATTCGCGATGGCCGAGGCGCTGCCCGCGGGCAGCCTGGCGACGCTGATCCTGGAGATCCCCGAGGAGGACGACGAGCAGGACCTCTCCTCGGCGGCCGCCACCCGCATCTCCTGGCTGCACCGCCTCGGGGCGCCGGCCGGGGACCCCGAGGCCCTCGCGGCCGAGGCGGCCGAGGTCGAGCTGCCCGCCGGCCGCGGTCACGCTTACCTGTTCGGCGAGGCCAAGGTGGTCTTGCGGCTCAGGGAGATCCTGGCCGGCCGCGGCCTCGGCGAGGACCAGATGTCGCCCAAGGCGTACTGGGGCCGGGGCCGGGCCAACGCCAGCCACGGCGAGCCGGCGAAGGACGGCTGAAAACCGCGCGCTCATGGCCACCGGCGACCTCGCCGACGTGCTCGCCGGCACCATCGCGGCGACCGCCGGATACCCGGGTATCTGCCTGGAGCGGCTCGTTCTGCAGCCGCCGTCGCCGGGTGCTGGCAGCTTCACCCCGCCCCTCCGGCGCCGCGCCCGGCCGAGCCCCCGGGCCCGCGCCGCGGGTAACCGGCGCCGATAACGCCGAGCCAGCCGGGCATTCTTTCTCGACGCAAACGAAAACTGTTCCATAATGGGCGGACAAGCCGCGATCAGCGCTGGAGGGAGCGCGTCGGATGGTCGCATCCGGAATGGCAGCCGACATCGCTGCGCTCCTGTCCAGCACATCCGCGAGAACGCTGACCGTCGGCGTGGACAAGTCGGGCCGGGTCCTGCAGCACGACCGCGCCTCCGGCGAGGTCCTCTCCGAGGTGCCTGGCTCGCTGCTCGGCGTGGAGTTCAGCACGCTGGTCACCGGATCCGCCTCCGGCAGCGGGCTGCAGGCGCTGATCGACGCCGCCTGCGCCGACCGTGAGGGCAACGCGGTGCTCACGGTCAAGACCGGCAACGGTCACCATGTCGACGCGGTGGTCTCGGTGCAGCCGGTTCGCTCGACCGACCCGCGGCTCGTCGCGCAGCTGGTGCTGCGCATCGCGCCTCCCTCCGAGGAGCGCTTCCTGGACCCCGCGGTGATGCGCCATGCGCTGCTTGACGGCGCGTTCGCCAGGACCGGCGGGGCCCTGGACATCGACCAGATGGCGCCGGCGCTCATCAACATCCTCGTCCCGCACTTCTGCAACGCGGCGGGCCTGCTGGTGCTGGAGAGCCTGGTGGGCGCGGACGAGTTTCCCGGCGACACCTACGACGGGCTGCCGCTGGTCCGGCGGCTCGCGACCGCTCACGACGACGGCGACCCGGGCTGGGACGCCACCTTCCCCACCGGCGAGATCCTCAGCTACCCCCCGGACTCCCCGTACACCCGGTGCCTGGACACCGGCAAGCCGGTCATGCAGGACCTCGCGGGCACGGACCTGGCCGAGGAGCTGGCCAAGCGCATGCGGCGCAGGCCCGTCGCCCGGTTGCTGTCCGGCACCTCCATGCTGCTGCTGCCGCTGATCGCCCGGGACACCACGCTCGGGTTCTTCGTCTGCACGCGCAACCGGGGCTTCCGCAGGTTCGACGCCTATGACACCGAGATCGGCATGGAGTTCGCCTCCCGCGCGGCGATCTTCATCGACAATGCCCGCCGGTACAGCAGGGAGCGCGCCACCGCGCTGACCCTGCAGCGCAGCCTGCTGCCGACCGGGCTCTCCGCTCCGTCCTCGGTCGAGGTCCGCCACCGCTACCTGCCGGGCAGCAAGATGATCGAGGTTGGCGGCGACTGGTACGAGTCGATCGCGCTGCCGGGCGGCCGGGTAGCCCTCGTGGTCGGCGACGTTGCCGGCCACGGGGTGCGCGCCGCCGTCACGATGGGCAGGCTGCGGACAGCGATCCGGACGCTGGCCAGGCTGGAACTGCCGCCCGCGGAGACGCTGCAGCAGCTCGACGAGCTCATGCACGAGCTGGGCGTGCGCGAGCCCCACTTCGCCACCTGCGTGTACGCGGTCTTCGACGCGGTCTCCGGGAACTGCGAGATCGCCTCGGCCGGCCACCTGCCGCCGCTGCTGGTGTCCCCGGACGGCAACAGCCAGTTCCTGGACATCTCACCGTCCCCGCCGCTCGGCATCGGGTCGGGGCCGGTCCAGACGCAGGTCGTCAAGATCAAGGACGGCAGCCTGCTGGTCCTCTACACCGACGGCCTGGTGGAGAGGCGGACCAGCGACATCGATGACGGGCTCACGCGGCTGCGAGAGACGTTCGGCCCCGGCTCGGCGGCCCGACCGCTCGAGGATCTGTGCAAGGCCACCCTCGCCGGGGTCTACGCCGATCACCAGCGCGACGACATCGCGGTTCTGGTAGCCAGGCTGCGCCGGCTGGCACCGGACCAGCATGTCACCTGGAAGCTCGCCAGCGAGCTGACGTCGGCGCGCCGGGCACGCATGCTCGTCCGCAGAAGGCTGAAGCGGTGGGGCCTGTCCGAGCTGATCCCGACGGCTGAACTGCTCGCTTCCGAGCTGGTCACCAACGCCGTCCGCTACGCCCAGGGCGCGATCGCGCTGCGCCTGGTGCGCGAGGGCGGGCTGGTGTGCGAGGTCCACGACGAGTCCGCCGCCCTGCCCAGGCTGCGCCACGCGGGCGACGACGACGAGCGCGGCCGCGGGCTGCAGGTTGTGAGCCAGCTCTCCCAGCGGTGGGGGGCGCGGCGGACGCTGTCCGGCAAGGCCGTCTGGTGTGAGCTGCCCCTCTCCCGCTCCTGACCGCCTCGGCATCCTGAACCATGCCAGACCATGTCCCCTGACGCACGTCCCCTGCGCCGCTGCCCTGGCCGGAAGCGAGCCAGGGCAGCGGCGTAATGCGCGGGGCTTGTCAGGTAGCCGCGCCCCTGGTGTCCTGCCTGATCGACAGCTTGCCGTTGCGCATCACCGCGACCCGCTGGGCCCGGCGGGCCACCGAGCTGTCATGGGTGACCAGGACCAGGGTCACCCCGCTATCCCGCCACAGCTTCTCAAGCAGCGCGATGATCTCGTCCCGCGTCCCCTCGTCGAGGTTGCCGGTCGGCTCGTCGGCGAGGAGCACCTTGGGCTCCTTGACCAGCGCCCGGGCGATGGCGACCCGCTGCTGCTGGCCACCGGATAGTTCCGACGGGAGGTGCCTGGCCCGGTCTTCCAGGCCGACGCCCGCCAGCGACTGCAGCGCCCGGCTCTGCCGCTCGCCCGCGCCGATGCCGAGGGGCACCAGTGCCGCCTCCACGTTCTCCTGCGCGGACAAGGTCGGGATCAGGTTGAACGTCTGGAAGATGAACCCGATCGAAGTGGCGCGCACCCTGGTGACCTGGCTCTCCCGCAGCTGGGCCAGGTCCTCCCCGTCGAACTCCACGATGCCGGACGTGGGCCGGTCCAGCCCGCCGAGCATCTGCAGCAGCGTGGTCTTGCCGTGCCCGGTCGGGCCCTGGATGGCCAGCCACTCGCCGTCCTCGATCACGAGGTCCACGCCCTGCAGGGCGTGCACGGTGGCGCGGCCCTTCTGGTACGTCTTGGTCACGCCGGTCAGCTTGTACATGGAACCCTCTCCTGAATATCCGCGGTGTCCGGCCGCTGCCCGGTCACTCGACCCTGGCCAGCGCCGCCGCCGGGCGGAGCCTGGCGGCGCGCCAGCCGCCGAGCATCCCGGCGATCAGGCCGCCGGCGACGGCGAGCACCACGGCGAGGATGATGATGTTGACCGTGACCGGCGCCGTGAGATGCACGGTCGTCGTGTGCGCGGCAGCGTCGCGGAACCGGTCGAACCCGCCGCCGGTACCGCCGGTACCGCCGAACCCGCCGCCCGGGGCGCCGCCGAAGCCGCTGAACGAGCGCGCGCCGCCTGGCGTGGCCGAGCCGGTGACGGGGCCTACGGACGCGGTCAGCGACGAGGCCGTCTTGCTCACGATCGTGGCGCCGAGGAAGCCGAGGCCGACGCCGACCACGCCGCCGATGATGCCCATCGCGACCGACTCGCCCATCACCTGGCCGATCACCCGGCGGCTGCGCCAGCCGAGCGCCTTCAGCGTGCCGAACTCCCGCACCCGCCGCGACACCGCCGACATCGTCAGCAGGCTCGCCAGCAGGAACGCCGCCGCCAGCACCGCCACCGCCAGCCACCGGCCCAGGTTGTTCGCCAGCGTCGACGCGCTGG
>JASHPR010000341.1 GCA_030038015.1 Streptosporangiaceae bacterium | reverse complement strand
TTCGCCGCACTTCACCTGGTCCTGCAGCCGCTGCTGGGTGAGCTCGGCAACCTCACGGAATGGCATCGCGACGCGCTTACCACGGCGCTGGGTCTGCGGGAGGGGCCGCGGTCGAACCAGCTGCTGCTGTCAAACGCAACTTTGGCGGTCCTCGCCGCCGCCGCCAGCAGCACGCCGCTGCTGCTCATCGTCGATGACCTCCCGTGGATCGACCGGGCGAGCGCTGCCGTGCTCGGATTCGCCGCACGGCGGCTCGGCCAGATCCCGGCCGGGCTGCTCGCCGCGTCCCGCACCGGCGAGGACAGCCTCCTCGACCGGGCCGGCCTGCCGACCCGGATCATCCCGCCGCTGACCGACGCCGCTGCGCACACCCTGCTCGCGAGCCGCTACCCGGCGATGTCGCCCCGCGTCCGGCAGCGGCTGCTCACCGAAGCGCGGGGCAACCCGCTGGCCCTGCTCGAACTGCCAGCCGCCTTGCAGGAGCGGCCCGCGCCAGCCGGCGCGGGCTCACCGCTTCCGGCGGTGCTCCCGCTGTCCGGCCGGCTCCAGGCGACGTTCACCGCCCGGCTGCAGCCGCTGCCACCGCTGACCCGGCACCTGCTGCTGGCAGCCGTCCTCGACGGCACCGGCGACCTGGTTGCCCTGGACGCCGTCGCCGGCTCACCGGCGGCGGACGTGCTGGCTCCGGCGGAACGGGCCGGGCTCATCCGTGTCGACCACGGCGGCGGCCGCGTCACGTTCCGGCATCCACTGATCCGGTCGGCGGTCGTTGATCTGGCGGCCGCCGATGAGCGGCGGGCCGTCCACCGCACGCTGGCCACCCTTCACAGCGCAGAGGCCGCACGCCGTGCCTGGCATCTCGCCCAGGCCGCGACGGGACCGGACGAGGACGTCGCCGCGCTGCTGCACGACGTCGCGCACGTCAGCCTGTGGCGCGGTGACTCAGTGGGCGCCATCGGCGAGCTGCTGCGGGCTGCCGAGCTCAGCCCGGCGGGCGCCGACCGGGCTCGCCGCCTCGCCGAAGCCGCCTACCTCGGGGAGATCGTCACCGGAGACATGCACGACGTCGAACGCCTTCTCGACGAGGCACGCCGTGCGGACCCGGAGCATGCAGGCGGGCTGGCTGGCGCTGCAGCGCACGCCTACTACCTGCTCAACTCACGCATCGACGTCGACGCCGCCCACCAGATGCTGGTGCGGGCGATCAACGCGCTCGAAGACCCCGCGGATGCCCATGACAAGGGTCTTGTCGAGGCGCTCCAGACCCTGCTGCAGATCTGCCATTTCGGCGGCCGCGCGCAGTTGTGGGAGCCGTTCCATGTCGCGCTCAGCCGGCTCACGCCCCGCCCGCCCGAACGGGTAGCGCTCGCCGCCGCCGCGCTGTCCGACCCCGTCCACCGCGCGTTGCCGGTCCTGGGCCGGCTCGATGCCGTCATCGCCGAGCAGGACCGCGAGACCAGCCTGGCCCGCATCGTCCGGACCGGTGTCGCGTCTCTGTACGTGGACCGGCTGCCCCACTACCGCGATCCGCTCTGGCGGGCCGTCCAGAACGGCCGCGAAGGCGGCGCGGTCACTTCCGCGATCGAGGCACTGCTGCTGCTGAGCGCCGATGGCTGGTTTACCGGGACGTGGGACGACGTGCTCGCAACCTCAGCCGAAGCGTCCGCCTTGTGCCAGGAACACGGCTACCCGCTGCTCGCTGGAATGTCGCTGTCCTACCCGGCGCTCGTCGCTGCTGCCCGCGGCGAGCATGACAAGACGCTCGCGCTCACGAGCCAGCTGGCCAGCTGGGGCGGGCCACGACGCGCGCTGCTCCTGACGCAGCGCGCATGCCACGCGCGTGCCCTCGACGCCGCCGGCCGCGGCGACTTCGAGGCCGCCTACGACAACGCCGCCGCCGTCAGCCCGCCCGGAACCCTCGACGACACCCCCCAGGGGCTATGGGTTCTGTTCGACCTGGTCGAGGCCGCCATGCGCACCGGCCGCCGCGACGCGGCGCGCGCCCACGTCCAGGCGATGCTCGACACAGACGTCGCATCGCTGTCACCACGGCTGGCGATGCTGGTCCCCGGAGCGACCGCGCTGCTCGACGACGGGACCAACGATGCGTTCGAGCGCGCACTCACCATCCCGGATGCGACGCTCTGGCCGTTCGACCTGGCCCGGGTACACCTGACGTACGGCGAACGGCTACGCCGGGACCGGGCCACGAGCGATGCCCGGCGGCACCTCAGCGCCGCGCGGGAGATCTTCAGCCAGCTCGGCGCAGCGCCGTGGGCCGCGCGCGCCAGCGGCGAACTGCGCGCGGCCGGCCAGCCGGCCGGTCACGACCAGCACCCGGACCCGGTCACGCTAACCCCGCAACAGCGAGAGATCGCGACACTCGCGGCGGCTGGCCTGACGAACAAGCAGATCGGCGAGCGCCTGTACCTGTCGCACCGCACGGTCGCCACCCACCTGTACCAGATCTTCCCGAAACTTGGCGTCACCTCGAGGGCAGCACTACGCGACGCCTTGTCCGGCAACGAAGATCGGAAGCAGGCGAACCCGCAGCGCTGACGCGCCCGCCGGTTATGCGTGCCTGGCCTCGTGGCGCGCTGTTGCCGGGTGCCTGGTGGCCCGCGCTCCGCCAGGGCCGGCCCTGTCGCCCGCGTCCGTGGCACGGAACAGGGCCTGGCCCAGGCAGGCGCGCTGTCAACAGAGCGCCGCTGGTCAGGCCCTGCGTCCTGGCTACGCGTCGAAGTAGAGCTCGAACTCGTGCGGGTGCGGGCGGAGCCTGATCGGGTCGATCTCGTTGGACCGCTTGTAGTCCAGCCAGGTCTCGATCAGGTCCGGAGTGAACACGCCGCCCTCGAGCAGGAACTCGTGGTCGGCTTCCAGGTTGTTGAGCACGGTCTCCAGCGAGCCCGGGACCTGCGGGATGGACGCCGCCTCGTCCGGGGGCAGTTCGTAGAGGTCCTTGTCCACCGGGTCCGGCGGCTCGATCTTGTTCTTGATCCCGTCGAGCCCGGCCAGCAGCATGGCCGAGAACGCCAGGTACGGGTTGCAGGACGGGTCGGGAACGCGGAACTCGAGCCGCTTGGCCTTCGGGCTCGGGCCGGTGATCGGGATGCGCACGCAGGCTGACCGGTTGCGCTGCGAGTAGACCAGGTTGACCGGCGCCTCGAAGCCGGGGACCAGCCGGTGGTAGGAGTTCACCGTCGGGTTGGTGAAGGCCAGCAGCGACGGCGCGTGCTTGAGCAGCCCGCCGACGTAGTAGCGGCCCAGGTCCGACAGGCCCGCGTAGCCGACCTCGTCGTAGAACAGCGGTGCGCCGTCCTTCCACAGGCTCTGGTGGCAGTGCATGCCGGAGCCGTTGTCGCCGAACAGCGGCTTGGGCATGAACGTCACGGTCTTGCCCGCCGCCCGGGCCACGCTCTTCACAACGTACTTGTAGAGCATCACCTTGTCGGCCATGTGCAGCAGGCTGTCGAACTTGATGTCGATCTCCGCCTGGCCGGCCGTGCCCACCTCGTGGTGCTGCATCTCCACCGGGACGCCGCAGTCGATCAGCGCCTTCACCATCTCCGACCGCAGGTCGGTGTAGTGGTCCGTCGGCGGGACCGGGAAGTAGCCGCCCTTGAACCGCGGCTTGTAGGCGAGGTTGCCGCCCGGCTCCTCGCGGCCTGTGTTCCAGGCGCCCTCCACCGAGTCGATGAAGTAGTAGCCGGCGTTCGGGCTGGTCTCGAACCGGGCCGAGTCGAAGATGTAGAACTCGGCCTCGGGGCCGAAGTACGCGGTGTCCCCGACGCCGGTGCCGCGCAGGTAGTCCTCGGCCTTGCGGGCGATGTTGCGCGGGTCGCGGGTGTAGGGCTCGCCTGTGAGCGGGTCGTGCACGAAGAACGTGAGGTTGAGCGTCTTGCGGGTGCGGAACGGGTCGACGACGGCGGTGGTCGCGTCCGGCAGCAGCAGCATGTCCGATTCGTGGATCTGCTGGAAGCCGCGGATCGACGATCCGTCGAACATCAGGCCGTCGCTGAACACCTTCTCATCGAAGGATGAGACCGGGACGGTGAAGTGCTGCACCGTGCCGGGCAGGTCGCAGAACCTGACGTCGACGAATTCCACCCCCTCGTCCTCAACGAACCGCAGTACTTCGTCGCCGCTGGTGAACATCGATCTCCCTTGCGCCACTGACGGGCTGACAGGCTGAACAGGCAGGCGCCCCGCGCATGCGGTCGCTCCTGGAACGCTAGGCGCTCGCGATTTCCGAGCCGTATCCCCGATGTTTCGCCCATGTTACGGGGGTGACACGGATGACGGGGGCGAGACAGCACGCACGGCCGGGCCGCCGCGGGGACGGTACCGTGTCTGTGTGGCGGAGCGACAGGCGGCCGGGAAGCCGGTGGCAGGGGACGAGTACCCGGGGCAGCAGTTCGGGATGCCCCAGTCAGGCGCTGGGTCGGCGGCGGGTGTGGCCAGGCGGCTTGGCGCGCTGATGATCGACTGGCTGCTGTGTGCGGTCATCGCCCTTGCCGTGCTCGGCGGCGACAAGCACCAGGCCAGCGTGCAGTACCTGGCCATCGCGATCTTCGCGGTCGAGATCTGCCTGCTGACCGCGCTGACCGGCTTCACGGTGGGGAAGAGGCTGCTCGGCCTGCGGGTGGCCAGGCTGGACGGCAGGCCGGTCGGCCTGTACCGGTCGCTCGTCCGCACGGTCCTGTTCCTGCTCGTGGTGCCCCCGCTGGTCCTCGACGGGGACCTGCGGGGGCTGCACGACAAGGCGGCCGGCACGATCGTGATCCGGATCTGACCGCCGGGCAGGCTCAGCGGAACTTCGGCCGCGGCGCCTTCGGCATCCGGCCGGTCCTCGGCATCGGCCCCTTGGGCATCTGCAGCGACTGCGGCAGCGCCTTGAGCCGGTAGTTGAGGTCGGCGATGGCCGGGCCCTTGAGGTTGCGGGGCAGCTTCATGAGGTGGCGCTGCAGCCGCCGGATCGGGATCTGCCCCTCCTCGTCGCCGACCTGGATCGTGTAGATCGGCAGCTCGTCGTAGGTGATCCGGGCGATCCGCTTCTTCTCGGCGGCCAGCAGGCCGGGCAGCCGGCTCGGCGAGCCCTCACCGACCAGGATCACGCCGGGCTTGCCCACCACCCGGTGCACCACGTCCATGTTCCTGGTGGCCGCGATCGCCGGGGTCACGGTCCAGTTGCCCCGCATGCTCTGCAGGATGGCGGCTGCGGCGCCCGGCTGCCCGGCGATCGCCGCGTACTGCGCGGACTGGGCAAACCGGCCGAACAAGATCATCGCTGCGCCGAGCCCGAGCAGCACGCCGAGCGGGATGATGAAATACAGGCCGGTGAGCACCGCGACGACCGCGACGACCGCGATGATCCCGATGCCGGTGCCCAGGACGATCGGCAGCGCCTTCGGGTTGGTTTTGCGGACGATCCCCGCAACCATGCGGATCTGCTTCAGCCGGCCCATGCTGGCCGGATCCGCGGCATCTTTCCCCGTTGCCGTGCCTGGCGGCTTGTTCACCATGGTGGTGAGGATACTGTGCTGCCCGCGGGGGGACGAACCGCCCCGCTACGCCGATGCCTGGCGGCTAACCGCCTGCCGGTACAGCCGGCCGGCGCGGTAGGACGAGCGGACCAGCGGCCCGGCCATCACCCCGGCGAAGCCCAGCCGCCGCGCCTCCTCGCCGATCTCGTCGAACTCCCCGGGCGGGACCCACCGGTCCACCGGGTGGTGCCGCACGGACGGCCGCAGGTACTGGGTGATCGTGAGCAGGTCGCACCCGGCGGCGCGCAGGTCCGCCATTGCGGCGCCGATCTCGCCCCGCTCCTCGCCCATGCCCAGGATGAGGTTGGACTTCGTGATCAGCCCGGCGTCGCGGGCCCGGCTGATCACCTCGAGCGAGCGCTCGTAGCGGAACCCCGGCCGGATCCGCCGGAAGATCCGCGGCACGGTCTCGATGTTGTGCGCCAGCACTTCCGGCCTGGCCGCGAACACCTCGGCAAGCTGCGCGGGATCCGCGTTGAAGTCGGGGATCAGCAGCTCGACCCCGCACCCGGGCACCGCGGCATGGATCTCGCGGCAGGTCTGGCCGTACAGCCAGGCGCCGCCGTCGGGCAGGTCGTCCCTGGCCACGCCGGTGACGGTCGCGTAGCGCAGCCCCATGGCCGCCACCGACCCGGCGACCCGGCGGGGCTCGTCGGTGTCCAGCGGCTCGGGCCTGCCGGTGGCGATCTGGCAGAAGTCGCACCGCCTGGTGCACTGGTCGCCGCCGATGAGGAACGTCGCCTCGCGGTCTTCCCAGCACTCGAAGATGTTCGGGCAGCCCGCTTCCTCGCAGACGGTGTGCAGCCCCTCGCGCCGCACCAGCTCCTTCAGCCCGGTGTACTCGGGCCCGGTGCGCAGCCGCGTCTTGATCCACGGGGGCTTGCGTTCGATCGGCGTCTGGCTGTTGCGCGCCTCGATGCGCAGCATCCGGCGCCCTTCGGGTGCGAGTACCACGCCTCCAGATTACGACCCGGCGGCAGCAGGACGGCGCCGCTGTCAGCCCGCCGGGCCCGCCCTTGCCCGCAGGAACGCGCCGGCCTGCCCGGTCGCCCGCGCCGCCTCGGGGGTCCCCAGCATGGCCGGGTACACGTGCGGCAGCCCCTCGCCGGCATGCAGGGTGACGTCCACACCGGCGGCGGCCGCCGCCTTGGCCAGATCCTCGGAGTCGCTGAGCAGCAGCTCGGCGGTCCCGGCCTGGATCAGCAGCGGCGGGAGCCCGTCCAGCCGGGCGGACAGCGGCGACGCCAGGGGCGTGCGGGGATCCGCGCCGGCCAGGTAGGCGCCGGCCAGGTCGCTGAGCATGCCGGGAGTGAGGCTCGGGTCGTCATCGATGCGCTCGGTCATCGAGGCCCCCGAGCCGCTGAGGTCGCTCCACGGCGAACAGGCTCGCGACTTTCTCCCGCGTCTCAGGACTCGGCATGCTGCCATTATGTCTGGCTTGCCCGCGGTGCAGGAGGCGCGGGAAGTCTGGTATACCCGGGCGGGTCGATGTGACGCGGGGCACCCGCGTCCGGAAGCATGGGGAACATGGCAACGCAGTTTGACCCCGCGTCGGGCACGCGGGACCTCCTCGCCGCGGAGGTCGAGCGGCGCGAGCGCGCGTTCGGCGTGATCCGCGCGGTGTTCACCCGTTACGGGTTCGAGCCGCTGCAGACCCCGGCGTTCGAGCGGCTGGACGTCCTGCTCGGCAAGTACGGCGAGGACGCCGACAAGCTGGTGTTCAAGATCCTGCGCCGCGGCGAGCACGAGGCGTCCGGCGAGGCGGACCTGGCGCTGCGTTACGACCACACCGTGCCGCTGGCCAGGGTGGCCGCAGCGTACGGCAGCCGCCTCCCGTCACCGTACAAGCGGTACGCCCTCGGCCCGGTTTGGCGTGCGGACCGGCCAGGCAGGGACCGGTACCGCGAGTTTGTGCAGTGCGACCTGGACACGCTCGGCTCGGTTTCGCCCATGGCCGACGCCGAGGTGCTGTGCGCGCATTACGATGCGCTGGCCGAGCTGGGCATCGGTGAGTTCCAGGTGCACCTGAACTCCCGCCGGGTGCTCACCGGGCTGCTCGACGCGTTCGGGGTGCCGGCCGCGCTCGGCCCGGGCGCGCTCATCACCCTGGACAAGCTGGACAAGCTGAGCCCCGGGGACGTCGCGGCCGAGCTGGCGGATCGCGGGCTGGCACCGGACCGGGCCGCCGAGCTCGTGGACGCGATAGCCGGCCCCGGCGCCGCCGACCGGATCAGGGACGTGCTCAAGCAGAACGCGGAGGGCAGCGCGGGCCTCGACGAGGTCGACCAGGTGCTCTCGCTGGTGGCCCCGCAGGTCCCGCGCGGGCGGATTACGTTCACCCCGCGCATGGTCCGCGGCCTGAGCTACTACACGGGGCCGATCTGGGAACTGACCGCCCCGGGAGTCGCAGGCTCGCTGGGCGGGGGAGGGCGGTACGACCACCTGATCGAGCAGCTCGGCGGGCCTGACGTCCCCGCGACCGGGACCTCGCTGGGCATCGAGCGGATCCTCTCGCTGCTGCCAGGCGGCGAGGCGGTGCGGCTGCAGCGCCTGGACGTGGCGGTCACGGTGATGCACGGCCGGTTCGTCGGCCAGTGCTTCGGCCTCGCCGCCGCTGCCCGGTCCGCCGGGCTGCGGGCCAGCGTCTACCTCGGCTCCTCCGGCAAGCTCAGCAGGCAGCTCAAGTGGGCCAGCGACCAGGGGGCTCGCTGGTGCCTGATCTATGGCAGCGCCGAAGACGAGGCGGGCACGGTCACCGTCCGGGACATGGACAGCGGTGAGCAGGCCGCGGTCCCGCTCGCCGAGGTTGGCAGCTATCTCGCCCGAGCGGCGGAGAGCCGATGACCGACTCGGCCGGCGCCCGGGAGGGGTTCATCGACCATGACACCTGGTTCGCCGCGCTGCCCAGCGTCGTCGTGGCCGCCGGGGCGCTGATCACCGACCCGGCCGGGCGGATCCTGCTGGTCAAGCCGAACTACCGGGACCACTGGACGCTGCCGGGCGGCATCTGCGAGCACGGCGAGCCGCCGCACGCCGGCTGCGCAAGGGAGGTTGCCGAGGAAATCGGGCTGTCCCTGCACGTCGGCGTGCTGCTGGCCATCGACTGGTCACAGCCGTACGGGGAGGATTCCCGCCCGATCATGCACTTCGTCTTCGACGGCGGGACGATCCGCGACGGTGACGGCATCGTCCTGCAGCAGGAGGAGCTTGACGCGTTCCGGTTCGTCCCGGCGGCCGAGGTGGCCGGCCACCTCGCCCCGTTCGGCGTGCGCCGGGTGCGGGCCGCGCTAGCCGCCCGCGCCAGCGGCGCGGCCGTGTACCAGCCGACCTGGGTCAGCTGACCGCCGCGGCACGATCCGGGACCAGCGAGGCGGTCCCCTCGACGGCGCGCCACCGCGGGGTGCCGAGCACGACGGCCAGGTGCCGCTCGACGACCCCGGCCGCGTCGGCGACCGTGACGTGACGGCCGGATTCGGCGGACAGCGTGGTGACCGCGGCGTCGCGGATCCCGCAGGGCACGATGCGGTCGAACCAGGACAGGTCGCAGTCGCAGTTCAGCGCGAAGCCGTGCATGGTCACGCCCCTGGCCACCCGGATCCCGATCGCGCCGACCTTGCGGTCGGGCCCGCCCGGGCCGCGGCACCACACCCCGCTCCGCCCCTCGACCCGCCCGGCCGCCACCCCGAACTCGGCGCAGGCGCGGATCAGCGCTTCCTCGAGGGCCCGGACGTAGCCGATCACGTCGACGGGCTCCGCGAGCCTGACGATCGGGTACCCGACGAGCTGCCCCGGGCCGTGCCAGGTGATCTTGCCGCCCCGGTCGACCTCGATCACCGGCGCGCCGGGATCCCCGGCCGGGCGGTCAAGCTCGCCGGTCCGCTTGCCCGCCGTGTACACGGGCGGGTGCTCGAGCAGCAGGCAGCAGTCGGGGATGTCGCCGCGCACCCGCCGTTCGTGCAGTTCCCGCTGAAGATCCCAGGCCTGCTGGTACGGGACGGCGGCGGGGCCGAAGCCGGCCCTGGCGAAAATCAGCTCGCGCTCCATGCGCACCAGCTTAGGGGCCGATCCGCGCCGCCCGGCGTGCGTCGCGGGCCCTCCCGCGGGCATGCATGGGAACAAGCAGGCTTCGGCGCGGGTTCCGCCCGCAGGGGCGCGCGGAAGGAGGCGGCCGGTGTTCGACGAGGCCGAGCTGAGGCGGATGACCCCCCGGGAGCGGGCCAAGCTGATGCAGGCGCTGGCGGTCATGGACATGCCGCGGCTGGCGAACGCGGGCAGCCCGAGGCGGCGCCGGCTGTTCCTCATCGGCACCATCGTGTGCTGCGTGATGCTGGCCGCATGGATCGGCGTGCTGGCGGTGACGCTGCCGCGGTTCTACCGGGCCGGCGACTGGCGCGGCGCCTGGGTGGGGTATGACATCGCCGAGCTTGCCGCCTTCGCGGCGACCGCGTGGGCCGCGTGGCGCGGCCGGCAGGTGCTGATCATGTGCCTGCTGGTGCTCGCGACGCTGCTGTTCGCCGACGCGTGGTTCGACGTCACGCTGGACGTGCGTACCAGCGGGTTCCTGTTCAGCCTGCTCTCCGCGGTGCTGGTCGAGATCCCCCTCGCCGTCGCGGCGATCCTCGCCGCCAGGCGCCTGCTGCGGCTGACCATCGGCCGGATCCGGAGCCGGGAGGGGCTGACCGGCCCGGTGCCGCCGCTGTGGCGGATCCCGCTGTTCGGGTACCAGCAGGACGGTGTGCTGCACGACCCGGTCCCGCCCGCGTCAGGCCACGGCCAGCGAGGATCGACGGCGCTACGTTAGCTCCGCCGCCAGCGCCCCGGCGATGCCCGGGTGCCGGAATGCGAAGCCGGCCTCCTGCAGCCGCCGCGGCACCACCCGCTGGCTGCCCAGCAGCTCACCGGACAGCTCGCCGAGCCCGACCCGCAGCACCGGGGCGGGGATCTTCAGCAGCGCGGGCCGCCGCACCGCCCTGGCCAGCTCGGCGGTGAACTCGGCGTTGGTCACCGGCACCGGCGCGGTGAGGTTCACCGGCCCCTCGATGCCGCCTCGGTCCATGAGGAACCTGACCGCGGCCACGTGGTCGGTCAGCGAGATCCAGCTGATGTACTGGGTGCCGGGCCCGATCCTGGCGCCGAGCCCGAACCGGAACAGCCGCGCCAGCGGGCCGAGTATCCCGCCCCGGCCGGACAGCACCACGCCGGTGCGCAGGCAGACCACGCGCAGGCCAGCCTCGCTGGCGGGGCGCGCCGCGGCCTCCCAGTCGCGGACCAGGCTGGCGAGGAAACCGGTCCCGGCAGGGGCGGACTCGTCCACCTCCCGCGCGCCGGTGTCGCCGTACCAGCCCACGGCAGACCCGGACAGCAGCACCCGCGGCGGCACGGCGGCCTTGGACAGCGCGGCGACCAGGGCCCTGGTGCTCTGGATCCGGCTGGCGCGCAGCTCGGCCTTCCTTGCCCTGGTCCACGGGCCGCCGGCGATCGGCGCCCCGGACAGGTGGACCACGGCGTCGATCCCGTCAAACGCGGACGGGTCGATGCCGCCCTCGGCATCCAGCGGGTTCCAGGCGATCTCGCCGGGCAGCCGCGGCGAGCGGCGGACCAGCCGGGTCACCTCGCTGCCGTCCCGCTGCAGCGCGCCGGCGAGCGCCGACCCGATCAGCCCGGATGAGCCGGTGATCGCGACCCGCATGGACCCCCCGTTACAGCCCCAGCTCGGTCTCGAAAGCGCCCTCTTCCAGCCTGCCGGAGATCGTGGCGAGGAACCGTGCGGCGTCGGCCCCGTCCACCAGCCTGTGGTCGTAGGTGAGGGCCAGGTAGACCATGGACCGCACGGCGATGACCTCGCCGAGCGCCTGGTCCTCCACGACCACGGGCCGCTTGACTACCGTACCGGTGCCGAGGATGCCGACCTGCGGCTGGTTGATGATCGGCGTGTCGAACAGCGCGCCGCGGCTGCCCGTGTTGGTGAGCGTGAACGTCCCGCCGGAGAGCTCGTCCGGGCTCACCTGCCCGGCACGGGTGCGCTCGGCGAGGTCGGCGATCTTCCTGGCCAGGCCGGCGATGTTGAGGTCGCCTGCCCTGCGGATAACCGGGACCATGAGGCCGCGCTCGGTGTCCACGGCGATGCCCAGATGCTCGGCGTCGTGGTAGGTGACCTGCCCGCTGGCGGTGTCGATGATCGCGTTGAGCTTGGGATGGACCTTGAGCGCCTCCACCGTGGCCAGCGCGAAGAACGGCAGGAAGGACAGCTTGACGCCCTCCCTGGCCTCGAACGCGGCCCTGGCGCGGTCCCTGAGCCTGGCGATCGCGGTGACGTCCGCCTCGACCACGGTGGTGAGCTGAGCCGAGGTCTGCAGCGACTCGACCATGCGCTGCGCGATGACCTGGCGCGACCGGGACATCTTCTCGGTGGTGCCGCGCAGGCTGGAGGGCACGATGGCCGGCCGCGGGGCGACGCGAGCGGTTGCTCCGGGCGCGGCGGCGGGCGGCGCCGGC
>JASHPR010000340.1 GCA_030038015.1 Streptosporangiaceae bacterium | reverse complement strand
GGCGGGCCGGAGGACGGCGCGGTGGCCGGGCCGGAGGACGGCGCGGCGGCCGGGCCCGTCGTCTCCTGGTACCAGGGACGCTTCGTCTCCGCCGTCGGATGAGATGTGCCGGGCGGGTCGGCCCGCTGCGGGCCGGGCTCCTCCGGGGGCTGCGTCACGCGGGCCATGATGCCCTACCTCAGGCGGCGGTGCCTAGCACCGCTGCACCCCCTGCAAAGACGCGATTTCCCTGCCGGGCTGCGGTGTGGCGCCCGATGCGTCAGAGGTTGCCGCGGCGGCACTGCTCGCGTTCTATCGCCTCGAACAGCGCCTTGAAGTTGCCCTTCCCGAATCCCTGTGAGCCATGGCGCTCGATGAGCTCGAAGAACACCGTCGGCCGGTCCTGAACCGGCTTGGTGAAGATCTGCAGCAGGTAACCGTCCTCGTCACGGTCGGCGAGGATCCTGAGCTCGCGCAGCTCGCCGAGGGGGAGGCGGGTTTCGCCCACCCATTCGCCGAGTGTGTCGTAATAGCTATCCGGGGTGTCGAGGAAGTCGAGGCCCGCGGCCTGCATCCCGCGAACCGCCGCAACGATGTCGTCGCACGCCAGCGCGATGTGCTGGACGCCGGGGCCGCCGTAGAACTCCACGTACTCATCGATCTGCGACCTTTTCTTCCCGGCCGCTGGCTCGTTGATGGGGAACTTGACCTTGCGGCTGCCGTCGGCAACTACCTTGCTCATCAGCGCCGAGTACTCGGTGGCGATGTCGTCTCCGACGAACTCCTTCATGTTGGTGAAGGCCATGACGCGCCGGTAGAAGCCCACCCATTCATCCATCTTGCCGAGCTCGACGTTGCCGACGCAGTGATCGATATCGGTGAAGAACGGCCTCGCCAGGGGTGTGACGAGCGGCTGAGCGGCCACGTAACCGGGCAGGTAGGGCCCGCTGTAGTTGGTGCGCTCGATCAGGGTGTGCCTGGTGTCGCCGTAGGCGGCGATCGCCGCGAGCACGACCTTCCCGTGGGAGTCCTCGAAGACCTCGGGTTCGGCCAGGCCGGTCGCCCCGTGGGCAACCGCGTACGAATATGCGGCTTCTGCCGACGGCACGCCGATGGCCAGGTCGATCACCCCGTCGCCGTGCGCGGCGACGTGCCTGCCGAGCGCCGTACCGGCGTGAACCGGGCCGCGGACGACGAAGCGCGCCGCCCCTGACTCGAGGACATAGGCGGCTTCATCCCTGGAACCTGTCTCCGGCCCGCGGTAGGCGACGCATCGCATCCCGAAGGCCGTCGAATAGAAGTGCGCAGCCTGCCTGGCGTTCCCAACCGCGAAGATCACCGCGTCCATGCCAGTGACGGGAAACTCGTCGGTCACCGTTCCCTGCACCTGCGCTGCCATGGCACGCCTCCCGCAGTCATCGCCGTCACTCGCGGTTTATTGCCCACCACGGCTCTTGCGAGAACTGCCATCACATGCATTCCGCAGAGCCCCGAGCTAACCCGCAGCATCGACCCAAGGGATCAAGATGCGCAAGCGTAAGTTAGATCAGCATGCACTTTGTATAGTTCAGAGACCGCCAGACGCTATCCGCTGGGCACTATGCCCTGTGAGGGGAGCACGTGGTGATCGACCAACTCGACGCGCGGCTGATCGATCTCCTCACGGCCGAGCCACGGGTCGGCGTGCTGGAGGCATCCAGGCGGCTCGGCGTGGCCAGGGGAACGGTGCAGGCCCGGCTGGACAGGCTGCGCGCACGGGGTGTCATCACCGGCTATGGCCCTGACGTCGATCCTGCGGCTATCGGCTTCCGGGTTACCGCATTCGTGACACTGGAAATCCGCCAGGTGGCCGGCCACGATCCCGTTGCGACGAGACTCGCGATGATCGCCGAGGTGCTTGAGGCGCACACGATCACTGGCCAGGGCGACATGCTCTGCCGCGTCGTCGCCCGCGACAACACCGACCTGCAGCGCGTCATCGACGCGATCGTCGACGTGCCCGGTGTGGTCCGCACCTCCACGGTCATCGCGCTGGCCGCGCCGGTTGGCTACCGGACGCTGCCCCTGGTCCTTGCCGCGGCCGGACACCCGACCTCCGGGCCGCCAGCACCGTGACGGCCGCCGCCCCACGTGATCAACTCGTCAGCAAATCCATGTGCCGCCACCCTTCCCCCCAGCGAGGTTTACCGGCAGCCACCCTTCTCCCAGAGAGGTTTACCGGCAGCGACCGTTCTCCCATCGAGGTTCATCTGACCGGAATTTCGGGCGCCTTTGCTGGCGTGCAGCGGCTCTTTTACTTCTTTTGCGTTGGACAAATTAGGGCATAACAGGCGCGATCATGACTGGATCGGAGTAAAAGACGGGGTTCTGCGGCAGCGGTCCAACGGTTCTGCGGCTAGTGGGACCGATGAGGCAGGGCCGGGGCGCTGCCGCGGAGCCAGGCTCGCCAGCCGGGCTCGGCCAAGGGCTGGGCCCGGCCTAGGCCCCGGCCTAGGCTCGGCCTTGGCCAAGCCTTCGTCGGCGCAAGGCGCGCGCTAGGCCTCCGGCGTGGCCTTCGCGAGGTCGGGCGTGGCCTTCGCGAGGTCGGAGGCGATGCTGAGGATCGCGGCGCGCAACTCGTCCCGGTCCCTGGCCTGGTCGGCGAGGAACATCCAGCCAACGCTCACCCCGCCAAGAGCCATGGCGGCCCGCAGCCGGTCCTGGATGCCGGACCCGGGCTCGGTGAACGCTTCGACCAGGCCCGTCATCCTCTCCCTGAACACATCGCCGCGCTCCTTGGCCGCGGCCAGGCTGTTCACGGCTGCCTGGTTGTGGTGCAGCATGCGGAACACGTCGCTGCCGTCGGCGACGATATTGACATACCGGCGGAGGATCTCGCCGCGTGTGACCGCCGTCCTCGGCTGGTTCTTCGCCCAGGCGATCAGCGCATCGATCTGACCGAAGTAGTCCTCGACCAAGCTGCGGACGATGTCCTCCTTGGACTTGAAGTGGTAGTAGAGGGCCGCCTTGGTGACGTCGAGCCGTTCGGCGATCTCCCGCAGCGAGGTCTTGTCGTATCCCTGCTCGGCGAACAGCTCCAGGGCCACCTGCTGGATGCGCGCGCGCGTGTCGCCGCGCCGCGCGTCGTGCTGAGGGTCGTGGCCGGCCCCGCTGTTGGCGTCATGGCCCAGGTCGCGGCCCGCGCCTTCTCCCCTGGCGTGCGCGGCCTCGGCGGAAGCCGCCCTGGCGTGCGCGGCCTCGGTGGAAGCGATCTCGGCCACCACCGTCGTCCCGCGCAGATGCTCGTTCCTGGTCACTCGTGTCCGTGCCTCTGTAGCGGCCGCAACCTACTTGACGGCCGGTTAGCTAAAAGCTTACTCTTACGTGTTTGCCGATGCTAGCCGGTCGGCAAGTAGGTTGAGAAGGGGTGCGCACCTCGGAGGGAGCCGGGCATGGCGGAAACCCAGTCGGATGCGGGAGCACTCAGCGGGCCAAGGCGCGAGATCCTGATCGTGCTGCCCGGGCTCCTGCTCGCACTGATCATCGCCATGCTGGACCAGACGATCGTCACGACCGCCCTGCCGCGCATCGTCGGCGACCTCGGCGGGGTGACGCACCTGTCCTGGGTGGTCACGGCCTACGTGCTCGCCTCGACGATCACTACGCCGCTCTACGGCAAGCTCGGCGACCTCTACGGCCGGAAGCGCTGGCTGATGATCGCGATCGTGATCTTCCTGATCGGATCCGCGCTGTCCGGGCTCTCGCACACGATGGATCAGCTGATCATGTTCAGGGCGCTCCAGGGCCTCGGCGCCGGAGGCCTGATGGTGGGCGTGATCGCCACCATCGGTGACATGGTCTCGCCGCGAGAGCGCGGCCAGTACATGGGCTACATGATGGCGTCGATGATGCTGGCCATGATCGCTGGCCCGCTGGTCGGCGGCTACATCACCGACGACCTGTCCTGGCGCTGGATCTTCTACATCAACATGCCGGTCGGCGGCGCGGCGCTGGTGTACCTCTGGGCCACCTTGCACCTGCCGTACAAGAGGGTCCAGCACAAGATCGACTACCTGGGCGCGGGGGTGCTGGCGATCGCCGCCACCGCGGTCGTGCTGCTGACGACCTGGGGGGGCACCGAGTACGCGTGGGGGTCCGGGCAGATCATCGGCCTGGGCGCGGTGGCCGTCGCCGCCACCGCGTTCTTCCTGTGGATCGAGACGCGGGCCGCGGAGCCGGTGCTGCCGCTGCACGTGTTCCGCAACCGCAACTTCTCCGTGGCCACCGGGATGAGCTTCCTGCTCGGCATGGCGATGCTGGGAGCGCTCACCTTCCTGCCGCTCTACCAGCAGACTGTCCAGCACCTATCCGCCGTGGGCAGCGGCCTGATGCTGATCCCGATGATGGTCGGCGTGACCGTCACGTCGCTGATCGGCGGGTTCATCATGACCCGCACCGGCCGCTACAAGGCCCTGCCGATCATCGGCGGCGCGATCATGTCGGTCGCCATGTTCCTGCTGACCGGCCTCGGTGTGAACACCAGCCTTCTCCATTCCGGCATCTACTACGTGGTGCTCGGCATCGGCATGGGCTTCCTGATGCAGATCACCTCGGTGATCGTCCAGAACAGCGTGCGGCCCCGCGATATCGGCGTGGCCAGCAGCTCGCGGGCCTTCTTCCAGCAGATCGGCGGGTCCATCGGGGTGGCCCTGTTCGGCGCGATCTTTGCCAGGCGGCTGACGGAAACCATGACCAGGGAACTGCCGGGGATGCACTTCAGCGCGGCGGGCGGGCAGCTCGACCCGGTCACGGTCAACCACCTGCCGGCGCTGATCAGGCACGACGTGTTCTACGCCATTTCCCACGCGATCCAGGGCGTGTTCGCCTGGGCGGCGCCCGCTGCGATCCTGGTGTTCATCCTCGCCTGGTTCATCAAGGAGGTGCCGCTGCGCAGCAGCGCCGCTCCGCCACCATCCGAGGCTCCGGCCAGCGAGCCTGAGTTCGCCGCCTGACCGTTCCCGGCGGCATCCAGCAAAGATCGCGGCGGCCCTCCGTCCTGACGGAAGTCCGCCGCGATCAGCGCATAGGCGGTGAAACGTCCCCGGAGGGGGCTACATCCCTACGTAAGGGACGGCCTCAAGGATCTCGACGGTCGTGTTGCGCCCGTTCGGGAGCGTGTAGGTGGCTGAATCGCCCACCTTCTTCCCGGAGATCGCGGCGCCCAGCGGGGACTTGGGCGAGTACACGTCGATCGGCGCGCCGCTCTCCTCCCTGGAGGCCAGCAGGAACGTCACCTCATCCTCATCTCCGGCGAATCGGACGGTAACCGTCATGCCCGGGCCTACCACGCCATCGGTGCGTGGAGGCTCTCCGACCCGGGAGTTGTCCAGGATGTGCATGAGCTGGAGGATCCGGCCCTCGCGCTTGCCCTGCTCTTCCTTTGCGGCGTGGTAGCCGCCGTTTTCGCGCAGGTCGCCCTCTTCTCGGGCGGCCTCAATCCTCTTGGCGATCTCAGTGCGCCCAGCCCCCGTGAGGTAGTCCAGCTCCGACTTGAGCCGGTCATACGCCTCCTGGGTGAGCCAGGTGACGGTGTCATCGCGGGTTTCGGTCACGAGAACTCCTAGCGTGGAAGCGGACCAGACGTCCGCCGGGCCCGGACGGGCCCCGGGGGTAATCCTTCGAGATTAACAAGGCTTTGCAACTACGTCGCCTATGTCAATGTTCCCGGGCCCGGGGAAGCCCGCGGGCCGGGCCCGGGGAGCGGAGGGCGCGGGAGCCGGAGGCCCGGGGGCCGGGCCCGGGGAGCGGGGGGCGCGGGAACCGGAAGCCAGCGGAGCGGGCCGGCGGCCTGGCGCTGAGCAAATCCAGCAAATCCGTCGGTCCAGGTTCCGGGGCTGGGGGCTGGAAGCGGCGACGGGCCGGCCGCCGCCACGGGCAGGCGCCGCTGTGCGGCGCGCCTGGCCGCGCTGCCGCGGGGAATGCCTTTCCGGCGCGGGCTTGTTGTGTAGCACAATGGCCTGTCGGCGTCGCTCCGATGCAGACCCCTGAGCACGGCGAGGGCGTCGTGCCGGGCTTGGCCATCACTCGCGCACGGAAGGAATCGTTCTTGTCTGCCGTGACCACCGATCCTGCGGGAACGGCTGCCGGCCCGGACCCCGCGGCCCTCGCGGATCTCGCGGCCCTCGGGGAGGCCGAGGCCGGCCCGGGGTCCGACGGTGATGATGCTTCCGGCCCTGAGGCCAGGGCGGGCGGCGCAGGGCTTGGGTCCCGAGCCCCGCTGCGGCTGATGGCCATTCACGCGCATCCGGATGACGAGTCGAGCAAGGGCGCGGCGACCATGGCGCGCTACGCGCGCGAGGGCGTGGACGTGCTCGTGGTCACCATGACCGGCGGTGAGCGCGGCGACATCCTGAACAGGGCGATGGAGCGCCCGGAGATCCGGGCCAACCTGGCCGCCGTCCGGCGCGCCGAGATGGCGCGGGCACGCGAGATCCTCGGCGTCCGGCAACGGTTCCTCGGTTTCACCGACTCCGGCCTGCCCGAGGGCGACCCGCTGCCCCCGCTTCCCGAGGGGTGCTTCGCCGTGCAGCCGCTGGAAACGGCGGCGTGGCCGCTGGTGCACGCGGTGCGGCAGTTCCGCCCGCAGGTGATCCTGGGCTACGACGAGAACGGCGGCTACCCGCACCCGGATCACGTCAAGTGCCATCAGGTGACGATCGAGGCCTTCGAGGCGGCCGGGGATCCTGACCGCTACTCCGGCTGCGGCGAGCCCTGGCAGCCGGCCAAGCTCTACTACTTCGCCACCTTCCACAGGGACCGGCTGATGGCGCTGCACGAGGAGATGCTGCGGCGCGGCCTGGAGTCGCCCTACGGTGACCGGCTGGACGAGTGGATAGACGAACCGGACAAGCCCGGGATTGAGATCACCACCCGCGTCCCCTGCGGCGACTTCTTCGGCATCCGCGACCAGGCGCTAATCGCCCACGCGACCCAGATCGACCCGGAGGGCTCATGGTTCGCCTGCCCCCGCGAGGTGCAGCGGGCGGCGTGGCCGACCGAGGATTTCCACCTTGCGAGGTCGGTGGTGAATACTGAGAGGCCGGAAGAGGACCTCTTCGCCGGGGTCAGGCACGATGTCAGGTGGACGAGCGGGGTGAGCCGGTGGTGACGCTCGCAGCGGCATCGGCCAGCAGTTCTGCTGCGCCGGGCACGCTCGCGTTCATCATCGTGCTCGGTATGGCCGTCATCCTGGTGTTCCTGTTCCGCTCGATGAGCAAGCACCTGCGCAAGGTCGACCAGGCCGCGCGCCAGGACCAGGCCGCGCACCAGGACCAGGCCGCGCACCAGGACACGGCAGACGACGCCGGGGATCCGGCGCGCACCGGACAGCTACCCAGGGATTCCTGAGCCCAGCGGCAGCCCGTAGGCCAGCAGGGTCATGCCTGGGCCGGGGGACCAGTCCCGGTCGGGCAGCCTGCGGAACCCAGCCCGCCGGTACAGGTGCCGCGCTGCCAGCATCTCCGGCTGCGTCAGCAGCACAAGGTGCCGGACGCCCTGCTGCACGGCCCGCTCGATCACGGCGCGCAGCAGCGCGCTCCCCGTTCCCCGGCCCTGCTCGTCCGGTGTCACCGCCAGCGCCCTGATCTCGGCCTCCCCGGGGCGTGTGGCGAACGGGCCCTCCGGGCTCGAGCGCAGCATGACCGTGCCCAGGATCCGGCTGCCGTCCACGGCGACGAGCACCGTGCCATCGTCGGCGGTGCCCAGCGCACGCAGCACCGGCGCGTACGCCGAGCCAGGCGCCATGAAGCTGCCGTGCTGATAAGCACGCACCCGGATCTCGCCGACTTCGGCAAGCTCGCCGGGCAGCGCGTCACGAACGATCACGGTGGCTCCCTCGCCCGCGGCCCCGGCGTCCCGGATGCCCGTCACGCAACGCTACTTGCTGGCTGCACCACTCCGCGCCAGCCGCGAATTGCCCGTAGGCTGAGGGCAAACGGTTGCCGGACACGCAGCCGGCGTTGTGAGGGAGCGCTGATCAACTGTGCCAGAGCGGGGCACGCAGGTCCGCCAGATCCCTGCGGCCAGCGTGCCGGAAGGTGCGTGGCTGCTGGACGTGCGCGAAGACGATGAGTGGGCGGCGGGCTACGCGCAGGGAGCGCGGCACATCCCGCTGGGAGAGCTGGGCGCCCGCACCGCCGAGATACCGCAGGACCAGGCGGTCTATGTCATCTGCCGGTCGGGAGGCCGCTCCGGGCGTGCCGCGGAGGCGCTCGCCGCGGCCGGCTGGCAGGCGATCAACGTCGCGGGCGGGAT
This sequence comes from Streptosporangiaceae bacterium, assembly GCA_030038015.1. Taxonomy (GTDB): domain Bacteria; phylum Actinomycetota; class Actinomycetes; order Streptosporangiales; family Streptosporangiaceae; genus JASHPR01. The sequence continues at coordinate 429 of JASHPR010000340.1, read as the reverse complement.
GCAGGACTGGGCGGCAGCCGGCCGCCCGATGGCCACCGACTCGGGGGCACCGCCGTTCGTTGCGTGACCGGCGCGCTCCCCTGCAGGTCCCGGCGGCGCTGCGCTGCGCGCCTGACGGTGCCCGTTGTTAGCATCCTGAACGGTTCGCCCGAGCCGTTGCTGGAGTGTCAGCCATGCTGGTGATCCACGCAACCTGGGCCTACGGCGTGCTGAGCCTGTGGGCCGAGGACTCTGACAGGCCTGCCAAAGCGCAGCCGCGGCCTGCCGGGTCGTCGCGCGCGCCGCGGCAGCATCCGTTCGCGGCCAGCCCGGGTGAGCTGGCCGATGCCGTCGGCGAGCTGGCCGGCCCGTCGGCTGACCTGGCGCGCAAGGCGATCGAAGACGAGCTGACCCTCCGGCTGCCCAGCGTGCCGGACGGCCCGCTGGCCT
>JASHPR010000339.1 GCA_030038015.1 Streptosporangiaceae bacterium | reverse complement strand
GCCGTGCGCGGTTGGGTCGGTGAGCGGGCCGGCGACCCCGAGCAGCTCGATGACCGAGCCGGGCCAGCCGTGCGTGATGATCAGCGGCAGCGCGTCCGCGTGTGGTGACTTCACGTGGATGAAGTGGATGCCGACCCCGTCGATCTCGGTCGTGAACTGCGGCAGCGCGTTGAGCTTCGCCTCGCACGCGCGCCAGTTGTAATCGGTCGCCCAGTAGCGGGCGAGCTCCTGGATCGTCGCCAGCTGCACGCCTTGCGACCGATCGGCGACCAGCTCCCGGGAGGGCCAGCGCGTTGCGGCGATGCGCCGCCGAAGGTCGGTGATCGCTTCGTCGGGCATGTCCGCCCGGAAGGGACGGATTTCGGTTTCGCTGGACATGACTCCCCACCTCGCGGGACTGGCTGACGACGGCAGACCTCTGCACCGGCCGGCTCCGGCCTCCCGGCCGCACCGGTGGACATTCCTGGTCTGTACCCTTGCCCCTTCGCCGGGTAACGATGTGGCGTGGACCGACCCAGCGCCAGGCAGCCGCAAGCTGGGCCCGGCCGGCCTGGGCCCGGTCACTGCTCGGACAGGATCGCCTCGAGCTCGGCCAGCGGGTCGCGGACGACCGGGCCCCGGGTCTCCACCCAGGCGCGCCGGATCACGCCGGGGAACGGGAACGGCGCCGTGTAGCCGGTGCCGACCGCCGGGCCCCACTCGTACCCGCAGGTGAGCCCCGCGCCCACGCCGTTGAACCCGGACGGCGTGAACCGGGGGATCGCGCCACGCGCGATCTCTTCCCCGTCGCAGCGCAGCACGCCGGCGCCGCCCGGGCCCTCGTCCTTGGTGAACGCGAACTCGATGCGGTGCTCGCCCGGCGGGACCGCACCGGCGGACTCGATGACGTGCCGTTCCTTGCCGTAGAGGTTGTGCACGTAGCGGACCCGCCCGCCGAGGACGTGCAGCGACCACCCGCCGAGCGCGGACCCCAGCGCGAGCAGCACCCCGTCGCCGGGCCCCGAGCCGGGAATCGTCACGTCGGCGATCAGCGCGTGCGAGCGGTTGCGCACGTTCACCGCGACCCGCTCCGGCACCTGGGCGGCGCCGGGGAAGTAGCGGTACACCTCGCGCGGCGCGCGGTGATCGGGCTTGGGGTGCACCAGGGCCCACAGCACCCGGTTGTCCAGCGGCAGCACCTGGTTGCGCTCTGCCTCGGCCCACCACATGTCGGTGAGCGCGCGCAGCATCTCCGGCCGCTCGCCCGCCAGGTCCCGCGCCTCCGACAGGTCCTCGGCGACGTGGTACAGCTCCCAGACGTCTTCTGTGAACGGTGCGTTCGGGTCCTGGTCGTCGTACAGCGGCCCGACTGGGTGGAACGTCACCGCCTTCCACCCGCTGTGGTAGATCGCCCGCGAGCCGAACATCTCGAAGTACTGCGTGGTATGCCGCTCGGGGGCGTGCTCGCCGGCGGCGCCGAGCAGGTAGGCGAAGCTCACGCCGTCGGCCGGGGTCTGCGGGACGCCGTCGATCTCGGCCGGGAACGCCAGCCCGGCGAGCTCGAGCAGCGTCGGGGCGACGTCGATCGCGTGCGTGAACTGGCCGCGGATGCCGCCGCTGTCCAGCGTCCCGCCCGCCCGGGACGCCCAGGAGATGATGCACGGGTCGGCCACGCCGCCCTCGTGCACCTCGCGCTTCCACCGGCGGAACGGCGTGTTCCCGGCCATGGTCCAGCCCCACGGGTAGTTGTTGTGGGTGAGCGGGCCGCCGATCTCGGCGAGCCGGGCGAACATCTCCTCGCTGGTCGCCGGGTCCAGGTTGATCATCCGGACGTCGTTGATCGACCCGGAGGCGCCGCCCTCGGCGCTGGCCCCGTTGTCGGAGACCACCACGACGATCGTGTTGTCCAGGTCGCCGGTGTCCGCCAGGAACGACAGCACCCGGCCGACCTGCTCGTCGGCGTGCGACAGGAACCCCGCGAAGCATTCCATGAACCGCGCCGCGACGACCCGCCCCAGGATGCCCAGCGAATCCCAGGGCGGGACCCAGTCCGGCCGCGGAGACAGGGCCGTCGACGGCGGGAGCAGGCCCGCGGCAAGCTGCCGCTCAAACGTCCGCTCGCGCCAGGCATCCCAGCCGAGGTCAAACCGCCCCCTGTAGTACTGGCGCCAGGGCGGCGGCGGCTGGTGCGGCGAGTGGCAGGCGCCGGTCGCCAGGTACAGGAAGAACGGCTTCCCGGGGTCGACCGCGCGCAGGTCCGCGACGAACTCGATCGCGTGGTCGGCCAGGTCCTCGGTGAGGTGGTAGCCGTCCTGCAGCGACGCGGGCGGGCGGACCGAGTGGTTGTCGTGGTACAGCGCGGGCACGAACTGGTGCGTCTCGCCGCCGTGGAACCCGTACCAGCGGTCGAAGCCCCGGGCCAGCGGCCAGGTGGCGCGCGATGCGGCCATGTGCGTCTCGTCCTCGGGGGACAGGTGCCACTTGCCGACCGCGTAGGTGGCATAGCCCGCCGCGCGCAGGATCTCGGACAGGTACCCGTTCTCCCGCGGCGGCTTGCCCCAGTAGCCGGGAAAGCCGATGGCCAGGTCGGCGATCCGGCCCATGCCGCTGCGGTGGTGGTTCCGCCCGGTGAGCAGGCACGCCCGGGTCGGCGAGCACAGCGACGTGGTGTGGAAGTTCGCCAGCCGGACGCCGCCCGCGGCCAGGCCGTCCAGCACCGGGGTCTCGATGTCCGAGCCGTAGCAGCCGAGCTGGGCGTAGCCGACGTCGTCGAGCACCACCAGGAAAATGTTGGGCGCCCCGGCCGGCGGCGCCGGCTCCGGCGGCCACCACGGCTGCGAGTCCCGCCAGTCACGGCCGATCCGGCCGCCGAAGTCCTGTGCCACGTCCGCCACCCTCTCCGCGGGTTGTGCCGGCCTCCCGTTCTGGTTGTGACCGTAGCCCACGGGTGCCAGCCCCGGCCCCGGCCGCGGCTGCGGTGCTGGCCGTGGGCTCAGGCGGCCGGGGCTCGCGGCGAGCACGCCGAGCG
>JASHPR010000338.1 GCA_030038015.1 Streptosporangiaceae bacterium | reverse complement strand
CGATGAACAAGACGATGGAGTACATGGCCTTCGGGCTTCCCGTGATCGCTTTCGACCTGAGGGAAACGCGTGTGTCTGCGGGCAACGCCGCGGTTTACGTTCACCCCAACGACGAGCACGAGTACGCCGAGGCCATCGTGGCCCTGATGGACGACCAGCCGAGACGCACGCTCATGGGGAAGCTCGCCAGGGAACGGGTCGAGCAGGAGCTGGCCTGGTACTACCAGGAAAGCGCCTATGTCGGCGTCTATGAACGCGTTCTGGCCGGGGGCAAGGCCCTCAAGCGGACGACGGCCTGACAGGCGGGGACACAAATGAAGCAGATAGCTCAGAATTACAAATCAGGGGAGCTTACCGTCCTCGACGTGCCGGCCCCGGCGTGCCGGCCGGGCGGCGTCCTGGTGCAGTCACTGTTCTCGCTCATCTCCACAGGTACAGAGATGATGAAGCTGGCCGAGGCCAAGATGTCGATGGTCGGCAAGGCGCGGGCGCGCCCGGACCAGGTGCGCAAGGTCCTCGACACGGTCGCGCAGCAGGGCGCGGTCGAGACCTATAAGAAGGTCATGAACCGGCTCGATTCCTACACTCCGCTGGGCTATTCGCTCTGCGGCGTGGTGACCGAGGTGGGCAAGGACGCCGAGGAGTTCCGGGTAGGCCAGCTCGTAGCGGCGGCCGGCAACGAATACGCCCTGCACGCGGAGTACAACTGGGTTCCCGTCAACCTGTGTGCCGCGGTCCCGCGGGGCGTTCCGCCCGAGCACGCCGCGTTCTCCACCGTCGGGGCGATCGCGATGCACGGCGTCCGTCGCGCAGAAACTCAGCTCGGCGACACGGCATGCGTGATCGGGCTCGGCCTTATCGGCCAGCTCGTGGTCCGTCTCCTGGTCGCCTCGGGGGTCCGCGTAGTCGGGCTCGACGTGATCGAGGAACGCTGCCGGCTGGCCGAGCAAGCCGGCGCGGTGCGGTGCGCGGCGCCTGACGATGAGGGCATGGCCGCCATCCAGGCGTCGCTCGACGAGATCACCGGCGGGCGAGGAGCTGATCATGTGTTCCTGGCCGCCGGCGGATCCTCCAACGCGCCGGTCGAGACCGCCGTCCGGCTGGCCAGGGACCGCGCTCGCGTCGTGGACATCGGCAAGACCCGCCTGGACCTGCCGTGGAACGCCTACTACGACAAGGAACTTGAGGTCCGGTTCTCCAGATCCTATGGACCCGGGCGGTACGACGAACGCTACGAGCTCGATGGCGTCGACTACCCCGTCGGCTACGTCCGCTGGACCGAGCGCCGCAACCTGGAGTGCTTCCTGGACCTCATCGCGCGGAAGGAGATAGAGGTCGGAACGCTGGTCTCCGGCACCTTCCCGCTGGAGAGCGCCAGCACCGTCTACGCCGACCTGGCCTCGGGCGCGCTCAAGGCGGTCGGCGTCCTGCTCCGGTACCCGGCACCACCCGCGGACAGCACCGCCAAGCCCGTGACGAGCATGCTCCGCGCCGGCCCGGCGCCCGCGCCGGGCCGACGGGGCGATGGACGGCTGGCGATCGGGTTCATCGGGGCCGGCAACTACGCCTCCGCCGCGCTGCTGCCCGGCCTCGCCGGGTCGCCGAACGCCCACCTGGCGCACGTCGCGACGACCCGCTCGCTTTCTGCTTTCAACGCCCAGCGGCGTTTCGGGTTCACCACGGCTTCCACCAGTGCCGAGGCCGTGCTGGAAGACGAGACCCTGGACGCGATCTTCATCGTGACACGCCATCACACACATGCCGACCTGGTCTGCCGTGCCCTGCGGACGGGCAAGGCGGTGTTCGTGGAGAAGCCGCTCGCGCTGACCCATGAGGAACTCGACCGGGTCGTCGAGGTCATCGCGGAGACCGGCAACGACCGGCTGATGGTGGGCTTCAACCGGCGCTTCGCGCCGCTACTTACCGAGATGAAGTCACAGTTCGGGCCGGCCTGCTCGAGCGCGGTGACCCGCTACCTGGTCAGCGCGGGGCCGCTAGCAGCCGACAGCTGGTACCGGAACGAAGCGCTGGAGGGATCGCGGTTCACCGGGGAGGGCGGCCACTTCATTGACACGCTCAGCTGGTGGACGGAGAGCCTCCCCGAGGAGATCTATGCCGTTCCCGGCCCCGAGAAAGACGACGTCCAGGTCACGGTGCGGTTCCAGAACGGTTCCAGCGGCGTCATCACCTACGCCACCGCGGGCAATGTGCGCTTCCCCAAGGAGACGTTCGACGCCGCCGCCGGCGGCCGTAGCGCGCGGCTCGACAACTTCAGGAAGGTCACCGTCTGGGCCGGACGGGGGCATCGCACCAGCCGGACACGCGGCGGCCAGGACAAGGGCCAGCGAGCCGAGCTTTCCGAATTCGTCCAGGCCAGCCTCTCCCGCGGGCCGATGCCGATCCCGCTCGAGAGCCTGGTAGCCGTCACCCGGGCGACCATTGCCGTGGGCGGAAGCCTGTCCAGCAGGAGGCCGGAGCGGGTGACATGACCTCGGAAGGGAGCTCGCGGCTCGGCTGGTACGTCCGCAGGGCTGCCGCGATGTCGCCGGCTGAGGTGGCATGGCGCGCGCGCGACCAGGTGCTGCGGGCGCTGTGGTCGAGGCGGCAGGTAACGCCGGGGCGTCTTGGCGCGGACACACCGCCACCTGCGGGCCAGCGCGAGTTTGCTGCCGTCTTGCCGCCGGGGACCGCGGCGCGCATCCCCGAGGAGGCCCGAGCGGCTGTTCTGGAGAGCGCGGAGAGCCTGCTGCGCGGTGAGTGGGAGATCCTGGGTGTCGTCAGGACCGACCTGGTCCTGCCTGACTGGTTCCGTGACCCGGTGACCGGCCGGCGATCCGCTCAAGACCGCCTTGCCTTCCGCGTCGATCACCGCTCGGAGGAGCAGGTCGGTAACGTCAAGCACGTCTGGGAGCTGTCCCGGCTCCAGCACCTCACGCTGCTGGCCACCGCGTGGTTCCTCACCCAGGACGAGCGATACGCCCGCCGGGTCGCCGATCATCTGCAGTCCTGGTGGCGGGAGAACCCGTTCCTGTCCGGCCTGCACTGGACGAGCGGCATCGAGCTCGGGATCCGCCTGATAAGCCTGGTCTGGATCCGGCGCCTGCTAGATGACTGGCCGGGCGTAGCCAACCTGTTCGAGCGCGACGCGCTCGCTCTGCGGCAGATCAGCTGGCACCAGCAGTACCTCGCCGCGTTCCCCAGCCGGGGCTCCTCGGCCAACAACCACGTGATAGCCGAAGCCGCCGGGCAGCTGGTCGCGAGCTGCGCCTTCCCGTGGTTCCGTGAGTCCGAGCGATGGCGGCGCAAGTCCGCGCTGCTGTTGGAACGAGAGCTGATCCGCAATACCTTCCCGTCAGGTATCGGCCGCGAGCTGGCCTCGGACTATCAATGCTTCATCGCCGAACTCGGGTTCGTCGCCGCCGTTGAAGCTAAGGCGAGCGGTCGTCCGCTGAGCCCGGTCACCTGGACGCGACTGTGCGCGATGGCGGATAGCGCGGCGGCCGTGATGGATGAGCGACTGCGCCCGCCTCGCCAGGGTGATTCCGATGAGGGCCGCGGGCTGTTGCTTGACGCCCCGGCGCCCAACCGGTGGCCGTCCTTGCTGGTGCTCGCCGACGCGCTCGTGGGCCGTCTGGACTGGTGGCCGCGGCCGCCGGCCGATGCGGGCAGTGTTATTGTCGGCAGCCTGGCGGGCGCCAAGCGCCACGTCGAGGGCAGGCCCGGCCAGCGACCCTCACGGTTCGCTGACGCGGGGGTGACGCTGCTGCGCACCAGCGGGGAGAGCGAGATCTGGTGCCGGTGTGACGGCGGCCCGCACGGGTACCTCAGCATCGCCGCGCACGCTCACGCTGACGCCCTGTCGGTCGAGATCCGCTACGCGGGCGTTGACATTCTGGCTGATCCAGGCACGTACTGCTACCACGGTGAGCGTGCGTGGCGCTCGTATTTCCGGTCGACGATCGCGCACAACACCGCCGAGCTTGCTGGCCGGAGTCAGTCCAGCGAACGCGGCGCGTTCATGTGGGCGCGTCATGCGCGTGCCCGTGAGATCGAGGTGATCGACGACGGCGACATCGCCAGATGGACGGCCGAACATTACGGCTACGGCTCGCTGGACCCGCCGGCGTTGCATCGTCGCTCGGTTCTGCTAGACCGGGCGTCGCGCAGTATCGACATCATCGATGAGATTGAGGGCGGCAGCCACGACCTCCGCCTTGCCTTTCATCTGGGCCCTGAGGTGCAGGTACAACTCGACGAATCCTGTGCCGTCCTGCGCTGGCCCCAGACGGCGACGCCCGGAGCCGCGCAGCTGGAACTGCCTGGCGCACTCCGGTGGACTCTGCATCGGGGCCAGACCGATCCCATTCTCGGCTGGTACTCCCCTGGCCTGGGACGCCGCGTTCCGGCCTTCACCCTCCTCGGCTGCGGACGCTGCGCGCCCGGTACACCGCTAGCCACGCGGCTGGAGTTCCTTGAAATCGGTACGCCGTCGAAACCTGCGATTTCCCGGCAAGCCGTATCATGGTCCACATCCGACGCGTGGCTGAGCAGGGCGCCGAGAATCCAAAC
>JASHPR010000337.1 GCA_030038015.1 Streptosporangiaceae bacterium | reverse complement strand
CATGCGGGCCCGAGGCCGCGGCCATCGGCGCGACCTCGATGATCGACGTCAGCGACGGGCTGCTCGCCGACCTGAACCACGTGGCCGAGGCCAGCGGCGTGCTGATCGCCATCGAGACCGGGCGGCTGCCTGCCGACCCGGCCGTCCGGGCGGCGGCCGCAGCCCTCGGCGTGGACTCGATGCCCTGGGTGCTGGCCGGCGGCGAGGATCACGCCCTGGCCGCAACCTTCCCCCCGGAGGTGAGCCTGCCGGGCCACTGGTCGGTGATCGGCACGGTCGGCCCGGGGCGCGGGGTGACAGTGGACTCCCGGCCGGCCCAGGGCCGCAAGGGGTGGGACCATTTCGCCTGACGGATGAAATTACTTTCCGTAATGGATAATTAATTTTCCGTGACTAGCCGCAGGGGCTCGTTGCTTGGTATAAACCCCCTGATGCCAAGACATCGTAAAGAGCGCGGGCGCACGCTCCGGGCGCCGCGCCTGGCTCGCGCCTGGCGCGGCGTTCTTCCTGGCCGCCTGGCACCGAAGCACGGGCCGCGCCGGCCAGGGAACGGCGGGACGGTGCGCGCCTCCTGCCGCCCGCGGCTCAGGCTGGCGCGGACGCTGATGGTGACACCGTGGTTCGCCGCGGGCGCAGGCATGGTGATCGCCGCCGCCGTGGCCGTGGATTCGCCGGCCGCGCTGACCTACGGCCCGGCCGCTCCCGGCGTGCGCTGCACGGCAGGCGGCTGCGCCAGCCAGGCCCCCGGCCACCAGCCTGGCCTGGCGACCGCGAACCCCGGCGTGCCGCTGAAGGCATCCGGCGGCGCTGCGGCGGCCAATTCGGGCGCGCCCCGCAGGGAGGCAGCAGGCGGAGCCGGTTACCGGCTGGGCTACGAGGTCATCAGGCGCCAGTGGGCGGGGTTCACCGCGATCATCACCATGCCCGGTGACCTGAAGCCAGGCCCGTGGAGCCTCGAGTTCGGCTTCCCCGCTGCCCGCATCGACCGGGTCTGGGGCGCGGCCTGGCGGCCGTCAGGGGATGGCCAGGCAGGCACCGCGCTCGGGCCACGGCAGTGGGGCGGGCACGCCCCGGGCGGGCCGGGTGCAAACCAGCTCATCGTCCAGGCGACCGGGACGCCGAGCGCCCCGTCCAGCTGCGAGCTCGACGGCACGAGCTGCACCTTCGGCTGACGCCGGCACCGGGCCCGGCCCGGCGTCACCGGGCCGCCGCGCGGCGGGTCAGCGTTCGACCTTGCCGGCCTTGATGCACGAGGTGCACACGTACAGCCGCCGCGGCGACCCGTTGACCATCGCGCGCACGCGCTGGATGTTGGGGTTCCAGCGGCGCGGGGTGCGGCGGTGCGAGTGCGACACGTTGTTGCCGAAGCCCGGCCGCTTGCCGCAGACGTCGCAGACGGAAGCCACGGGACGCTCCAATGGGTGATAGCCAGCTGGGTCATCGCCCCGGTCACCGCCGGGACGGTCGAAGAAGGATATCCGACCGCCGGGCGTTCACGCGAACCGGAGGGATCCTCGCGCGGGCCTGGCGCGCTGGCCAGGGCAGGGCTCGCCGGCTCGCCGGCCTGGCTCGCGGCGCAGCCACCCGCGACAGGGCGGAGGTGGTGTGCGGAGTTTTGGCGAAGCGCCATAGGGGTGAATTCACCTGCTGTTACGCTATAGGAGCATCTTCCTGCCGATGCTCCACAAATTATGACCAATCTGCTGAACGCAAAATGCACCGGCCCGCCGATCAATTGACCCACGGCAGGCCGGCGGGAGCGGCCACCGGCAAACAATTCCATCACGCAATTGCGTAACGAGGAGTGGCAGGGAACCAGACCCGTGGTCGGCAGCGACGCAATGCCTGCGTCAACCGAGATGCAGGCTGACGACGCGCAGTACAACGATCCACTGCGCGGAGCGTTGCCGCACACCGAAGGCCCGCCGGCAGTCGGCGTCCGCACCGCCCCGCGAGGTCAGGCCACTGCTGCGGGGTCGGGGTACGTCACCATGCGCTCGATCGCCCGCGCCCTGCCGACCGGCGTCAACGGCGCCTGGAGGGTTGTGCTCCCGCTCAGGCCGGTTCCACGTACTCTGCGGGTATGGCGGCGGAGGTGCTGGACGGCGGGGTGGCCGGGCCGGAAGCGGAGGCCGCCGTGTGCCGTGACGCCGCCCTGACCGGCGTGGAGTGACCGGCGATGGCGATCCTGGAAGACCCGCTGCGCCTGGTGGTCGGCGACAGGGCGGCCAGGCAGCTGGAGCGGGCGCTGGGCCTGGGCACCGTCGGCGACCTGCTGCGGCACTACCCGCGCCGGTACGAGACCCGGGGCGAGCTGACGGATCTGGCCTCGCTGCGCGACGGCGAGTACGTGACCGTGCAGGCCGAGGTCGCCCGCGTGACCAGCCGCCCGTGGCGGGGCAGGCGGGGCAGCATCCTCGAGGCCACGGTGACCGACGGGCACGGGCAGCTGATCCTGACGTTCTTCTCCCGGGTCCGGCAAGACTGGCGCGAGAAGCAGCTCGCCCCGGGGACGCGTGGCTTGTTTTCCGGCCAGGTCTCTAC
>JASHPR010000027.1 GCA_030038015.1 Streptosporangiaceae bacterium | reverse complement strand
GGCCCCGCGTGCTGGAGCCGGCCGGCCGGGAGGGAGCCGACGTGGTGATCGGCTCGGTGGGCAAGACGTTCCGCCGGGCCGGCCGCCGCACGGTGGCGCTCGCCGGCGTGAACCTGGAGGTCCGCCCGGGCGAGCTGATCTGCCTGCTCGGCCCGTCCGGCTGCGGGAAGTCCACCCTGCTCCGGATCGTGGCCGGTGCCCTCGGGCAAGACGAGGGCACGGTCACGGTCGGGGGACGGCCCGTGGCCGGGCCGTCCCCCGACCGGGGCATGCTGTTCCAGAGCCCGATGCTGTTCCCGTGGCTCACCACCCGGAAGAACGTCCTCTTCGGCCCGAAGGCCCAGCGGGCAGCAGGACTGCACGAGCGTGACGATCCGGAGCTCGACGCCGAGGCGGACGCCATCCTCCGCACCGTGGGGCTGGCCGGGTTCGGCGACGCGTTCCCGCACGAGCTGTCCGGCGGCATGCAGCACCGGGCGGCCTTCGCCCGGGCGATCATCACCCGCCCGTCGCTGCTGCTCATGGACGAGCCGTTCGGCGCGCTCGACGCCATTACCCGGCTGCGGATGCACGACTTCCTGCTCAGCATGTGGGAGCAGTACCGCACCACGATCATCTTCGTGACCCACGACATCGAGGAGGCCGTGCTGCTCGGCGACCGGGTGGCCGTGATGGGCGGCAGGCCGCCCGGCATCCAGGAGGTCATTGACATCCCGCTCGCCCGGCCGCGGCATGCGGCCGACGCCGACACCGAGGCCTTCCTCACCGCCAAGCGCAGGATCCGCGCGTCCCTGACCGTCTGAGCCGGCCGCGGGCCGGCGCACAGCGTCCGGAAAAAGGAGTGAGCAGCATGGCAGGCTGGCAGCCCCCGGGGCTGGGCGGCGCCGTCGAGGACCGCCTTCGCGTCGACGAGGCCCTCTTGCCCGGCGAAGGCTGGCAGGGCGAGCGGGCACCGGGGGAACTGGACGAGCCCGCCGGCCGCGACGACCTCGCCGTCTACCGGCGGGCCAGGCGGCGGGCGCGCACCCGCCGCCTGGCCACCGGGGCGGCCGGCCTCATCGGCCTGGCGGTGGTGTGGCAGGTCGCGGCGTCGATCATCAGGGACCCGGTGTTCCTGCCGTCGGTCACCGAGACGGCGGCGACGTTCGTGCACTACATCGGCCGGCCGTACCCGTCCCAGGGCTCGCCGCTGTGGTACGACGCGCTCACCAGCCTGCGGCGCATCGTGATCGGCTTCGCGATCGGCGTTGCCGCCGGGGTGGCCCTGGGCTCGGCCATGTCGGCCTCTCGCGTGGTGCGGCACCTGGTCGACCCGGTCATCGAGGTGCTCCGCCCGCTGCCACCGCTCGCCTTCATCCCGCTGTTCATCATCTGGTTCGGGATCGGCGAGCTGCCCAAGGACATCCTGATCATCATCGGGGTCGCCCCGATCATGGCGGTCACGACCGTGGCCGCGCTCGATGAGGTGCCGGAAGACCTCCGGCTGTGCGCGCGCACGCTCGGTGCGTCCCGCCTCTGCACCCTGCTGCAGGTGCAGCTCAGGTCCGCACTGCCCGGGATCCTGACCGGGATGCGGATCTCCATGGCCAGCGCCTGGACCAGCATCGTGGCCGTCGAGCTCATCGCCGCCACCAGCGGCCTTGGCTACCTGATCCAGCAGGCGGGCGACTACCTCAACACCGCCCTGGTGTTCTCCGGGATCGCCTGCATCGCGGTGATCGCGCTGATCCTCGACGCCGGCCTGCGCGGGCTGCTGCTGCTGGCCGACCCGAGCCGCCGCGGCTGAGGCCGCCGCACCCCGGCCCGGCCGGTGGGCCCCGGGCCGCATGTGCGTGTCCAGCCGGCGGGCTAGCCGTGCAGCACGTCGCCGCTGATCGCCGCGAGCACCGGGTCCACCGGGTCGTCCGCGGCCGCATCGGGCTCGGCCCGGGGCGAGCGGCGGAAAACCTCGGCCGCTGCCTGATGGAACCCGTCGGGCAGGCCAACCGCCGCCATGCTGGCCGCGATCTCCTCCATCTCGGCCACCCAGCGCCAGCCCTTCGTGGTCGCGGACCTGGCCGCGCCGCGGGACCGGTCGGCCAGCGACGGCTGCGACAGCGCCCACTCGGCGAGCAGCGTGTCTTCCACGCCGCCCGCCCTGGCCAGCGCCCGCGCCGCCAGCAGCAGCGCCGCCGTGCCCTTGGTCCACGCCGCGTAGGCCATCTTGACCGTCGACGCCGCCCACCTGCCGTCCGCGACGACCCGCGCGTCGACGGCGGTGCCGTCGAACAGGCCCCGGATCGCGTCGGCCTCGGCGCCGGACAGGTACAGCCGGGTGCCGCCGCCGGTGAAGGGGGGGTGGGTGGGGGGCGGGGGCATGCCGATGATCCCGCCGTCGACGTAAATGGCCCCGCCCTCCTCCACCATCAGCGCGACCTCCCTGGCGGTGGCCGGGGAGATCGCGTTGGCGTCGACGTACAGGCCGCCGAATCCCTGCACCGCCCAGGCAACGTCCAGCGCCGCGTGCGGCGGGCAGATGGAGAAGATCACGTCGGCGCGGTCGGCCACCTCCGCCGCCGTGCCCGCGTCGGCGAGCCCGGCGGCCCGCGCCCTGGCCGCCGTCTGCGGCCCGCGGCCCTCGGATGCCCACAGCACGGTATGCCCGGCGGCGGTCAGGCACTGCCCGACCGCGGCCCCCATCTCGCCCGGGTGAAGAAGCCCGATCACGGGCCTGCGTGGCATGTCCATGCCTGAGTCTGTCACGGAGGCCGATGGTCCCGGCCAGCGCGGGGGACTGGGCGCGCCCGGGTCCGGTCTTCGATCGCGTTCACGGTGTGGTCGGTGTCTGCCAGCTGTTTCCAGCCCCGGCAGAGCCCGCCGTCAAGGCGAAGGCCGTGCGGATGCAGCCGCCGGGCGCCGCCGCGGCGGATCGCCCGCGGGTTGCCTGCCGCAATCCAGCCCGGGGCGGGCAGGCAACTCGCCGGCGGTCTCCGATGCTCGGTAGAGTCCAAGCTGAGGGCTGTGAGGCCGCCGAATACTTCGCCGACCAGCGTCCATGGCCAACCGTGCCCGGGCTGGCGGCGCCACGAGGAGTGCGTTCAGTGCCGAAGCTTGTCTACGACTTCAAAGAAGGCAACAAGGATCTGAAGGACCTGCTGGGCGGCAAGGGCGCCAACCTGGCCGAGATGACCAACCTCGGCCTGCCGGTACCGCCCGGCTTCATCATCACCACCGAGGCCTGCCGCTATTACCTGAAGGAAGGCAAGGTGCCCGACGGCCTCGCCGCCGAGGTCGATGAGCACCTGGCCGACCTGGAGCGGAAGATCGGCAGGCGGCTCGGCGACCCGGCCGACCCGCTGCTGGTCAGCGTGCGGTCCGGGGCCAAGTTCTCCATGCCAGGGATGATGGAGACCGTGCTGAACATCGGCCTGACCGATGAGTCCGTGCACGGCCTGGCCAAGCAGGCGGGCAACGAGCGGTTCGCCTGGGACTCCTACCGGCGGCTGATCCAGATGTTCGGCAAGACAGTGCTGGACATCGACGGCACCCAGTTCGAGCACGCGATGGACGCGGCCAAGAAGGCCAAGGGCACCACCAGCGACCTCGACCTGGACGCCGACGACCTGCACCGCCTGGTGGACGCCTTCAAGGGCATCGTCCGCGACGCCGTCGGCCGCGACTTCCCGCAGGATCCGCGGGAGCAGATGAACCTGGCGATCAACGCGGTCTTCGACTCCTGGAACGCCCCGCGCGCGGTCCTCTACCGGCGCCAGGAGCGGATCCCCGGCGACCTCGGCACAGCGGTCAGCATCGTGGCGATGGTGTTCGGCAACCTGGGCATGGACTCCGGCACGGGCGTGGCGTTCACCCGCGACCCAGGCACCGGCCAGCAAGGTGTCTACGGCGACTACCTGCAGAACGCCCAGGGCGAGGACGTGGTCGCGGGGATCCGCAACACGGTGCCGCTGCAGGACCTGGAGAAGATCGACCCGACGTCGTACGCCGAGCTCATGCAGATCATGCAGACCCTGGAGAACCACTACCGGGACCTGTGCGACATCGAGTTCACGATCGAGCGCGGCAAGCTGTGGATGCTGCAGACCCGGGTCGGCAAGCGCACCGCCGCGGCCGCGTTCCGGATCGCTGTCGAGCTCGTCGACCAGGGCATGATCGACATGGACGAGGCGCTCGACCGGGTCACCGGGGACCAGCTCGTGCAGCTCATGTTCCCCCGGTTCGACGTGAGCGGTGACGTCAGGCAGATCACCAAGGGCGTGAGCGCCTCCCCGGGCGCCGCGGTCGGGAAGGCCGTGTTCGACTCCGGGCGGGCCGTGGAGCAGGCGGCGGCCGGCGAGGAGGTCATCCTGGTCCGCCGGGAGACCAACCCCGACGACCTGCACGGCATGATCGCCTCGCGGGGCATCCTCACCAGCCGTGGCGGCAAGACCAGCCACGCCGCGGTGGTCGCCCGCGGCATGGGCAAGACCTGCGTCTGCGGTGCCGAGGAGCTCGACATCGACCTGGCGGGCCGCACATTCACCGCGCCGGGCGGGGTCACCGTCGCCGAAGGCGACGTGATCTCCATCGACGGCACGTCCGGTGCCGTCTACCTCGGTGAGGTGCCGGTCATGGCCTCGTCGGTGGTGGAGTTCTTCGAGGGCAGGCTTGACCCCCAGGCCGACGAGCTGGTCAGCGCGGTCAGCCGGATCATGCAGCACGCCGACGCCCGGCGCCGCCTCGGCGTGCACGCGAACGCCGACACCGGCCCGGACTGCGCGCGCGCGCGGCGGTTCGGTGCCGAGGGCGTGGGCCTGGCCCGCACCGAGCACATGTTCCTCGGCGAGCGCCGCCAGCTCGTGGAGCGCCTGATCCTGGCCGAGGACGAGGCCAGCCGCCAGGCCGCGCTCGACGCGCTCGAGCCGCTGCAGCGCGGCGACTTCGTGGAAATCCTCGAGGCCATGGACGGCCTGCCGGTCACGATCCGGACGATCGACCCGCCGCTGCACGAGTTCCTGCCCGACCTCACCGACCTGACGGTCAAGGTGGCCCTGGCCGGCGACCAGGCCACCGAGCAGGACCGCAAGCTCCTCGACGCGGTACGCCGCCTGCACGAGCAGAACCCCATGCTCGGGCTGCGGGGCGTCCGGCTCGACCTGGTCATTCCCGGCCTGGTCAACATGCAGGTGCGGGCGATCGCGCACGCGGCGGCGGACCGCAAGAAGGCGGGCGGCGACCCGCGGCCGGAGATCATGATCCCGCTGACCGCGTCGGTGCAGGAGATGGAGATCGCCCGCGAGTACGCCGAGAAGGTGCTCGCGGAGGTGGCCGAGGAGACCGGCATCAGCGTGCACACGCTGATCGGCACCATGATCGAGGTGCCGCGGGCCGCGCTGATCTCCGGCCAGATCGCGCAGTCCGCGGAGTTCTTCTCGTTCGGCACCAACGACCTCACCCAGATGACGTGGGCTTTCTCCCGTGATGACGTCGAGGGCGCGTTCTTCGGCCGGTACATCGCGCTGGGCGTCTTCGGCGTCTCGCCGTTCGAGAGCATCGACCGCGAGGGTGTCGGCCGCCTGGTCAGGATCTCGGTGGAAGAGGGCCGGGCCACCCGGCCCGACCTGCACATCGGCGTCTGCGGCGAGCACGGCGGCGACCCTGACTCGGTGCACTTCTTCCACGAGACGGGCCTGGACTACGTGTCCTGCTCGCCGTTCCGGGTGCCGGTAGCCAGGCTGGAGGCCGGCCGCGCCGCCGTGGAAGAGCAACTGGCCGGGCGCAGCGACACCCGGTGACCACCGAAGGCGGCTACGACGCCCACGCGACCGAGCGGTGGGTGGCTGAGTCGCCTAAGCGCGCGCGCAACCCCGGGCGCGGCCCGTTCGAGCGGGACCGCGCCCGGGTGCTGCACAGCGCCGCGCTGCGCAGGCTGGCCGCCAAGACGCAGGTCGTCGAGGTGGGCTCGGGTGACTTCCCGCGGACCAGGCTGACTCATTCGCTGGAGTGCGCGCAGATCGGCCGCGAGTTCGGGGCGGTGCTGGGGTGCGATCCCGACCTGGTCGACGCCGCGTGCCTCGCGCACGACCTGGGGCACCCCCCGTTCGGCCACAACGGCGAGTCGGCGCTGGCCGCGTTCGCCGCCGGGTGCGGCGGGTTCGAGGGCAACGCGCAAAGCCTGCGCCTGCTCACCAGGCTGGAGGCGAAGGTGCCCGGCGCGGGCCTGAACCTGACCCGGGCCACCCTCGACGCCACGATCAAGTACCCCTGGCCGGCCAGGCCGGGGGAGGCCAAGTTCGGGGTGTACGCCGACGACGCCGAGGTGTTCACCTGGGTCCGCCGCGGCGCGCCGCCCGGCGCCCTCTGCCTCGAGGCCCAGGTCATGGACTGGGCCGACGACGTGGCCTACTCCGTGCATGACGTGGAGGACGGCCTGCAGGCCGGGCTGATCACCATGGCCGCGCTGCGGGACCCCACCGAGCAGAAGTCGCTGGCCGCGCTCACCGCCGCCGAGTACTGTGCCCCCGGGTCGGTGACCGTCGACGAGCTGTGCGACGTCTTCGCCGCGCTGCTCGCGCTGCCGTGCTGGCCGCGGGATTTCGACGGGAGCCTGGAGGCCCTGGCCGCGCTGAAGAACCTGACCAGCGAGCTGATCGGCCTGTTCTGCAGCGCGTCGCAGGCGGCGACGCTGGGGGCAAGGCCACCGGGCGCCCGGCTCACCAGGTACGCGGCCGACCTGGCCGTCCCCCGGCAGCAGCGGCTGGAGTGCGCGCTGCTGAAGGGGGTTACCGCGCAGTACGTGATGGCCAGGGCCGGTGCGGCGCAGTCCCAGGCCAGGGAGCGGGAGCTGATCGCCGAGCTGGCCACCGCCGTGCTGGCCGAGGCGCCAGGCGCGCTGGATCCGGTGTTTCGGCCGGCCTATACGGCGGCAGGATCTGATCAGGACCGGCTGCGCGTCGTCGTCGACCAGATCGCCTCGCTCACCGACACTTCGGCCATCGCGTGGCACCGTCGGCTCTGCGGGTGAAAGCCTTTCCGTACTCGCCGCTGGAAGGAGTCCCAGATGCCAGCCAAACCCGCCTTTGTGATCGTCGGAGCGAGCCTGGCGGGCGCCAAGGCCGCCGAGACCCTGAGGGAGGAGGGGTTCGACGGCGCCGTGGTGCTCATCGGCACCGAGGACCAGCTCCCGTACGAGCGGCCGCCGCTGTCCAAGGGCTACCTGCTCGGCAAGGACGCCCGGGAATCGATCTTCGTGCATGACCAGGACTGGTACGCCGGGCACGGCGTCGACCTCCGGCTCAGCACAACTGTCCGGTCGATCGACCGGCCGGGCCGCCGGGTCGAGCTGGACAACGGGGACTTCGTCCAGTACGACCGGCTGCTGATCACCACCGGCTCCTCCCCGCGGCGGCTGGACGTCCCTGGCGCCGATCTCGGCAACGTCCTCTACCTGCGGACGGTGCAGGACTCCGAGCGGCTGCGCGCCGCGCTGCGCGGCGGCGGGCGCGCCGTCATCGTCGGGGCCGGCTGGATCGGCCTGGAAACCGCCGCCGCCGCGCGTGAGTACGGCTGCGACGTCACGGTCGTTGAGCCCGAGGCCGGGGTACTGCGCCGCGCGCTGGGCCCCGAGCTCGGCGAGGTCTTCGCCGACCTGCACCGCAGCCATGGCGTGACGTTCAAATTCAGTGAAAAGATCCGCGAGCTGACCGGATCGGGCGGCGCCGTGACCGGCGCGGTCACCTCCGGCGGCGAGGAGCTGCCCGCCGACAACGTGATCGTCGCGATCGGCATCGTGCCGAACACCCAGATCGCCGCCGACGCCGGCCTTGAGGTGGACAACGGCATCGTGGCCGACGAGGCGCTGCGCACCTCAGACCCGGACATCTTCGCCGCCGGCGACGTCGCGAACGCGTTCAACCCGCTGCTCGGCCGCAGGATCCGGGTCGAGCACTGGGCGAACGCGCTGAACAGCGGGCCGGCCGCGGCGCAGTCGATGATGGGCAAGGACGTCTCCTACGACCGGGTGCCCTATTTCTTCACCGACCAGTACGACCTGAGCATGGAGACCGCCGGGCTGCCCGAGCCCGGCAGCTACGACGACGTCGTCTACCGCGGCGACACCGAGTCCCTGGAGTTCATCGCGTTCTGGCTGGCCGACCGGGTCGTCGTGGCGGGCATGAACGTCAACATATGGGACGTCAACGACGACATCCAGGACCTGATCCGCTCCGGCGCCCAGGTGGACGTGGCCCGCCTGGCGGACCCCGGCATCCCCCTCATCGACGTCTGACCGCGCCCCGCGCCCGCCCCGCCCGGGCAAGAATGCCGGCGGCGGGCAGGACGCGCGCCGCTACGGCGCGGGCCGGCCGAGGATCGCGGCCAGCACCCGGCCGGTGTCGGCGAGGTCGGGCAGCACCTCATGCGCACCCGAGGCGGCGAGTTCCGCCACGGAGAACCCGCCGGTTGCGACGCCGACCGCCCGGGCGCCCGTGGCCAGCGCCGCGGCGACGTCGAGCGGCGTATCCCCGACGATCACGGTGGCCTGGCCGCCGAACCCGTCACCGTAGCGGCGCGCCGCGTTGCCGCGGGCCAGGTGCACGAGCTCGGCCCTGACCTCGTGCGCGTCGCCGTACGCGCCCGCGTCCAGGTCGAGGTGCTCGGTCAGGCCCAGCGGGCCGAGCTTCACCTCGGCCAGCGGGCGGATGTTGCCGGTCAGCACCGACTGCACCACCGCAGGGCGCCCGCAGCGCCCGCCCTGCCCGGCGTGCCCGCCATGCCG
>JASHPR010000336.1 GCA_030038015.1 Streptosporangiaceae bacterium | reverse complement strand
TACGAGCGGGTCCTGGCCCGGGCCGGGCTCGGCCCGGTCGCGGGGATCGACGAGGCGGGCCGCGGGGCCTGCGCCGGCCCCCTGGTCGTCGCGGCGGTCACGCTGAACCCCGGGCGCCGGTCCGACCCGGAAGGGCTGGCCGACTCCAAGGCGCTGACCGCCCCCGCCCGCGAGGCCGCCTACCGCGAGGTCCTCGGGTGCGCCCTCGCCTGGCACGTGGTGGTGATCCCGCCCGGCGACATCGACCGGCTCGGGCTGCACGTGTGCAACGTGACCGGCATGCGGCGGGCCGTGGCCGGCCTGGGCAGCAGGCCGGGCTACGTCCTGACCGACGGGTTCCCCGTCCGGGGCCTGGCCGTGCCCGCGCTCGCGATGTGGAAGGGCGACGAGGTCGCGGCGTGCGTCGCCGCCGCCTCTATCGTGGCCAAGGTGACCAGGGACCGGATCATGAGGGGCCTGCACCAGGAGTACCCCCAGTACGGCTTTGCCCGGCATAAGGGATATTCCACGCCGAGCCACATGGCCGCCCTCGCGGAATACGGCCCCTGCCCGGAGCACCGCATGTCCTTCGCCAACGTGATCGCGGTGATGCGCGAACGCGCGGGCCTGCCGCCGCTGGCCGTCGGCCAGGACCTGGCCGCGGACGAGTCGGTGCTGGCGCCCGAGCTGCCAGACGAGGACCTGCCGGTGCCCGCGGGCTTCTTCGAGGGCGGGTGATGCCGGTGACCGCGGTCCTGGGCCCGCCGGTGACGAGGCAGAATTGACCTATGGTTGACCTCGTCCGGCCCGCGCCTGCCCGGCCTGGCCGGGCAACGCGCGCGGTCAGAACGGAGGGAAGCGCATGAGCGCGGAGGATCTCGAAAAGTACGAGACCGAGATGGAGCTGCAGCTCTACCGCGAGTACCGCGACGTGGTCGGGCTGTTCACCCACGTGGTCGAGACCGAGCGCCGGTTCTACCTCACCAACCACGTCGAGCTCAACGTGCGCACGTCGGACAACGGCGAGGTGTACTTCGAGGTCATCATGCAGGATGCCTGGGTATGGGACATGTACCGCCCGGCGCGGTTCGTGAAGAACGTCCGGGTCGTCACGTTCAAGGACGTCAACGTGGAGGAACTGGCCAAGAGCGACTTGCAGCTCCCTGACCCTGACGACAAGCAGCAGGGCTTCTCCTGACCTCTGCTGCCGTCCCGGCTGCTGTCGCTCTGGCTGCTGCCGCCCCGGCTCTGCGTCCTCGCTCCCCGGCCGCCGCGCCGCCCCGCTCGCCTCCGTGGCCGGCGCCGCCGTTGGCTCGCCTCCGTGGCCGGCCCCGCCGTTGGCTCGCCTCCGTGGCCGGCGGCTCGCCTCTGTGGTCGGCCCGCCCAAGCCGGCCACTGTCGGCTGGTCGGCCCTCGCGAGGCCGCAGCGCTCATGGAACTCCCGCACCAATCGCCACGGTGACCCGGTCATGGCAGCACCTTACGCAAGCCCGGTGTGGTGAAGCTGCCGGTGCAGCTGGAGCGGCTGGTGACGCTGGTGCGGCCGGGGCTGGGGTTGGGGCGGTCCCATGTGACGTGCGGCTGATGGTGCGGGCGCGCTGGTTCGCCGCGGGCGCGCTGGTTCGCGGCTGCGGGCCTGCCTAACCGGCACCTGCAGCTGTGCCTGCGGCCGCGCTGCGGCGGCGGCCTGGGTTTTGGTCAGCCGGAAGAGCTCCGGGCCGTGGCCAGAACGCGCAGGCGCGCACATTTACTTCGTTTGGTGACGACATTTGGTACATAACGGCTGGGAAATGAGCTCAAACGGAGGAAAAGATGGTGACGATCATGGAGCCGGGCTGTGCTGGGTGCGAGGGCTGTTCGGTCAGGGGCGGGAGGGAACTGTCAAGCGGCGGCCGGATCGGTGGCCGCGTGTGGCCAGCCGTCCACGTCCGCGCCGCGCGGCGGGTCGAGGCCCGCGCCCTCGCGGTCGGTGCCGTCGAGCACCCACATGCCTCGGCACCATCATCCGTACCTCGGCGCCATCAGCTACGCCTGCTGACGGGGCGCCGTGCGGCCTTGAAGCATGCGGGACCGGGCTGATGCTCCGTGACAGCCATCCTGCTGCCAGCGAGGCGGCAAGATCGGTTAGCCTGACTTTCCCGTGTCCTGGAATGGAGCACCTGTGGCGCAAAAGATTCAGACGATCTTCACCGATGACCTCGACGGCAGCGAAGCGGAGGGAACGGTCACCTTTGGCCTGGACGGCGTCGACTATGGGATCGACCTGAATGCGGCTCATGCCGAAGAGCTAAGGAACATCCTGGCGCCGTACATCGCGGCCGGGCGCAAGGCCGGCGCGGCTGCCAGACGTCCGCGCCGCCGGAGCGGGCGGCGCGGCACCGGAGCGGGCCCCAGCGTTTCGGAGGTCCGCAAGTGGGCCAAAGCCCAGGGCCTTGAGGTCAAGGACCGCGGCCGGGTGCCCGCCGAGCTGGTTGCCAAGTTCCAGGCGGCCGCCGGGGGCTGAAGGGAGCGCGGGATCCGGTGCCGATCCCGTCCCGCGCTGGGTGACCGTGCGGCGGGTGGTGCCGGCGCGGCATTGAAGCAGGCGGTTCCGACAGTCCGCGCGCTTTCCTCCACAGCCAGGGCCCTGCGTCACGTTCTTCCACAGGCGGCAGCGCGTCCGCGCGGCCGGCCGGCCGGTTCCGGCACCGTCGGAGCCGGAGGTGGTGAACGTGAACGCCAAGGATGCCCTGGGCAGGCAGGGGGAGCAGCTTGCGGCGGAGTACCTGCAGCGGGCCGGTTTCCGGGTCCTTGCCCGGAACTGGCGGTGCGCCGAGGGTGAGATCGACATCGTGGCCGCGGACCGCAGGGTCCTGGTCGCCGTCGAGGTGAAGACCCGCTCCGGCACCGCGTTCGGCACCCCGCTGGAGGCGGTGACCAGGAAGAAGCTGAACCGGTTGCGGCGGCTGGCCGTGCAGTGGGTGATCGCCAACGGGGTGCTGTTCGACGAGGTCCGCGTCGACGTGGTGGAGGTGCTGAAGGACGAGCAGGGCGGCTTCACGATCGAGCACATCAAGGGCGTGGGGTAGGTGCCGCTGGCGCGGACGCACTCGATCGCGCTGGTCGGCGTCGAAGGCCACCTGGTCGAGATCGAGGCGGACATCGAGAACGGGCTGGTCGGGCTCATGCTCGTCGGGCTGCCGGACACGGCGCTGCGCGAGGCGCGCGACCGGATCCGGTCGGCGATCGTGAACAGCAGGGAAAAGTGGCCGAACCGGCGGATCACCGTAGGCCTGTCGCCGGCCAGCCTGCCCAAGCGGGGCAGCAGCTTCGATCTCGGCATCGCGGTCGCGATCCTGGCAGCGGACGGGGTCATCCCCCCGGCCCGCGCCTGCGGCCTGATGTTCCTGGGCGAGCTTGGGCTCGACGGCAGGCTCCGCCCGGTGCGCGGCGTGCTCCCCGCCGTGGCCGCCGCCGCCGCGGCCGGCTTCGGGACGGTCGCGGTGCCCACCGAGAACGCACCGGAGGCCTGCCTGGTGCCGGGGATGCGCGTGCTGGCGGTGCCCAGCCTGGGTGCGCTGCTGGAGTGGCTGCGCTGCCTGGCCAGGCCGGGCGGCTCGGCCGGCGTCCAGGTCTTCGAGGGCGGGGCCACGCCGGCACGCGGGGTGCCCAGCGGGCCGGGCGGGCGCGGATCTGGCGGCGGGTCTGCGCCGGGCGGTGGGCGTGACCTGGCCGACGTGGTCGGCCAGCCGACCGCGAGGCGGGCCGTTGAGATCTGCGCCGCTGGCGGGCATCACCTGCTGCTCCTCGGCCCGCCTGGGGTGGGCAAGACCATGCTGGCCGAGCGGCTGCCCACGGTGCTGCCCCGGCTGGAGCCCGACGCCGCGCTGGAGGTCACCGCGATCCACTCGATCGCCGGAGCCCTGCCGCCCGGCAGCCCGCTGCTGACCGAGCCGCCGTTCTGCGCCCCGCACCACACCTCGACCAGGGCGGCGATCGTGGGCGGCGGCAGCGGCGTGCTGCGCCCGGGGGCGGCGTCGCTGGCCCATCACGGCTGCCTCTTCCTGGACGAGGCCCCGGAGTTCGCCAGGGACGTTCTCGACGCGCTGCGCCAGCCGCTGGAGTCCGGCGAGGTGGTGCTGGCCCGGTCCGGGCTGAGCGCCCGCTTCCCCGCACGGTTCACGCTGGTGCTGGCGGCCAACCCGTGCCCGTGCGCCAGCGCCGCCACCAGCCGGACGGCGTGCTCGTGCACGCCGATGGCACGCCGCAGGTACCTGGCGCGCCTGTCCGGGCCGCTGCTCGACCGGGTGGACGTGAAGGCCGAGTTCCTGCCCGTCGGCCGGGCCGAGCTGCTGAGCGACCGGAAGTTCGCCGAGCCGAGCTCGGTGGTCGCCGGGCGGGTGGCCGCGGCCAGGCAGCGGATGGGGCACCGGCTGCGCGGCACGGGCTGGCGGCTGAACGCCGAGATCCCCGGCAGCGAGCTGCGACGCCGGTTTGCGCCGGCGCCCGGCGCGCTGGCTCCGCTGGAGCGGGCGATGGACCTGGGCGAGATCAGCGCCCGCGGAGCGGATCGCGTCATCCGGCTGTCCTGGACCATCGCCGATCTCCGCGGCGCTGCCAGGCCCACTGCCACCGAGATCAGCTATGCGCTCGGCCTGTGGCTGGGAGTCATGGCCGAGTGAGCGCCGCCTGGCCCGCAGGGCGGGAAGGGCAGGCCGGCGCTGGCGCCGGTCCCGGTGCGGCTCAGGCGAGGGCGAGCTCGCCCTTCCGCACGCTGTCCACGAACGCGCGCCAGGCGGCAGCGGGAACGATGAGCCTCGGGCCGTCAGGATCCTTGGAGTCCCGGACGGCAACGATGCCCGGCAGGTTCCTGGCGACCTCCACGCACTGACCGCCGTTGCCGCCGCTGTGCCTGCTCTTCTGCCAGAGAGCGCGGGAGAGATCGACACGGTGAGAGGTCATCCCGCACCTCCTTCTGGCCCACGGTCACGGCAGTTCGGCCGCTACCCGGGCGATGAAGTCGATCGACGGGGCGGTTCCGTGCGCTTCCGCTCGCAGATAGTCGAATAGAACAGTATGACGGCTGATTTCTTTCTCGGATTCGAGGAAAAGGCAGCCCGTCAGGTGTTCAACGTAGACGACGGGCGGGTCTCCAGGCTCAGGAAACTCCAGGATCGTGAACGGGCTGATCGGCTGCACGTGGGCGGCGGTGGTAAACGGCAGGACCTGCAGGGTGACGTTGGATCGCTCGGCCAGGTCGATGAGCCGCCGGAGCTGCGCGCGCATGACGCCCGCGCCGCCGACGTTGACCCGGATGACGCTCTCCGTGAGGACCACCCAGAGGTCCGGCGGGTTGAGCTGGCTCAGGATGGTCTGCCGCTCCATGCGCAGGGCGACCTGCCTGTCGACGTCCTCGCTGTTGCCCGGGTACGGCGCCGCGCGAAGGACAGCCCTGGCGTAGTCCTCCGTCTGGAACAGGCCGGGCACGACCATCGACTGGAAGTCACGGAACCGGACGGCCGCCGCCTCAAGCCCGATATATGCCTCAAACCATGACGGCATGACCCGGTTATACGTGTGCCACCAGCCCTTCTGCCGGGCTTCGCGGGCGAGCCGGGCCAGGAAGTCGGCCTCCGTGCCGGTGACGCCATAGATCTCCAGCAGTTCGCGCACGTCACCCGGCCTGATGCTGATCCGCCCGGTCTCGATCCGGCTGATCCTGGTGCCGGAACACCCGAGGCGCTGGCCGACCTCCTCGCAGGTCAGCCCCGCTTCCTCGCGAAGGCGGCGAAGCTCGATGCCCAGTCGCCTCCGCCGGACGGTCGGGCTGGGGTTGGGCGCCATGCTGCCTCCGATCAAGGTGCAATCTGCCTGAGGTGCAACGCCTTGCATCATACGAAAAGGCACTTTGCGCAGGCGTACATTGCCGATTGCAATTGAGGCAAGATACCGGCACGCATGGTACGTAAGTAACTGCTGAGCGCCTTTCCAGGACTCGCGGCACGCCGCAGCCCGCCGGTGGTCACGCGGGCCCCCGCCCGGCCGCGGCGCACGTGGCCGGCGGATGAACCGCCGCGGTGCCCGCGCACGTGGCCGGCGGATTAAAGCAGCCCGGGCCGACAGTCCGGCCGGGTGCGTCCACAGGCGGACGGCCTGGCCCGGCTCGGTCCACAGCATGGCCCGCCGCCACGCCGGCCGGACCGCCTCTCCGGCACGCTGGGGGAACCGGAGGTGATGAGCTTGAAGCGTGCGGCTGCACAGGCAGGCAGGGCGGCGGGCCCGGGCAGCTCGCCGGGCAGGCCGGCACCTGGGCCGGGGACCGGGAGGTGACGGC
>JASHPR010000335.1 GCA_030038015.1 Streptosporangiaceae bacterium | reverse complement strand
TGACGGGTCAGTGGAGTCGTAGTAGTCGACCGACCCGGTGACCGCGGCGCTCATCGCGACGTCAGGCACGCCCCGGCTGTCGCCGACGATACCGGCCACCCCGTCCTGGAACTGCGGGCGTGAGAAGACCGTGGAGTAGCCTCCGCTACTCGCCCCTCCCGCGGTGTAGACGGGCCCCGGTATCCCGAGCGTGGAGCTGAGGTCATCCCAGACGCTGTCAGGCGCGGTCCGGTAGCCCTCATCGTTGAGGTGCAGCTCGGTGCCGCCCACCGCCGTGACCAGCGGGTCCGACGCGGGCCAGTCGATCACCCTGGTCGAGTAGCAGCAGACCAGGTCGTCCGGGTCCGCGCAACCCGAGCTCGGGTCGCAGAAGTCATCGGTCGAGCCGTTGTCACCGCTCGCCGCCAGGACGGTCACCCCCTGCTGCTCGGCGTTGACGTACGCCGAACGCAGCGAGTAGATCTGGCTCGGGCTGGTGAAGGTCTGCTCGGTGGCACCGAAGCTCTGGGAGATCACGTCACCGAGATGATGGTCGATGACGTAGTTCTCAGCCGCCACGATCTGCGGGAACCCGTAGATGCCCTCGGTCTCGCTCATCGGGGTCTCGACCAGAAGGATGTTGGCCTCCGGCGCCATCACGTGCGACCACTCGACGTCGAGGCTCGTCTCGTCGGTCCAGCCGTAGTAGTCCGAGCACAGATCAGGGGCGGGGAACGGGCTGTACACGGACGTGCAGTTCGTGGGGGTGGTTGTGATCGGGCCCTCGGGGGTGATCACCCGGAAGGAGGGCGGGTTGGGCAGGCCCGTCTGGGCGTCGAAGGTCTGCAGGTCGGAGGCGATGGACGGGGAGCCGAAGGCATCGACGATGACGATCGTCTCGCCCTGGCCCTCGATCCCCCTGGAGAACAGGGGCGCCAGGTCGTAGGCCCGCTGGAGCTGGAAGGGCTGGTAGCAGGCTATGTGGAAGTCCGCCTCACATTCCGCCGTGGTCGGCGGCTGCTTCATATGGCCCGCCGCCACGATGTGCCCGGTCGCAAACGGGATCACCTGGACCCCGGCGGCGGCCGGAGCCACCGCGGCGACGGACACCGGAGCGACCGCAGCGATCGCCCCCCCGAGCGCCGCGATCGCTGTCACGGCCGCGCTGCGAATCAGTATCAGACCGCGAGCACGTCTCATCCCAAGTCCTCCACTCCGGCGCCGTTGCCCGAACCGCGCCACATCGCCTGCCCGGGTCGGCCCAGGCAGGGATAAACGGCGCAGTCAATGTCGCCCAAAAGGCGACAGAAGCCTAGCAGGATATGTGGGGCGTACCAATAGATATTGGAAGAAAAGTTCGACCTTGATTAGGCGGCAAGGGACCGCGCAACAACAGGGCGGCAGACCCCGGTCAGCCCCCGAGAGGGCTGTTGCTATGCCGATCGGCTGACAGCCCGGCCGATGAGGGTGAGATCCCCGGCGTGGGGGTGCTGACGCCGCGCCTCGCCCGGCCGCCAGTGGCGCGGACTCCCGCCGGCGGGCACGCCCAAACTGCTGGCCTGGCAGTGCCGAAGGTCCCGCCGATCCGGGACCTTTGCTCCTGCACCGATCCCCACCCCGGGGTTCCGCTGAGGGTGTTCCCTGGCCAGTTCGGCGCAGCCGGGAGGAGCCATGAACGCCCTGACCTCGCCCGCGAAGCGGCCGTCCGGCCTGTCACGGCTGACCTCCACGGACATAGCGGAGTTCGTCGCCGGGTCCGCGATCTGGGCGCCGTCGGTCCACAACACGCAGCCATGGTGGTTCGCCGTGCACGGCACGGAGATCGCCCTGCGCGCTGACCGCCGCCGGCAGCTGGGCGTTGCCGACCCGGGCGGCCGCGAGATGCTGATCAGCTGCGGGGCCGCGCTGTTCACCGCGAAGCTCGCGCTGCGTGCCCTGGGGTTCACCGCGGATTCCCTGGTGCTGCCCGATCCGGCCGACCCGCTGCTGGTCGCGTGCCTGCGCTGGCGGCACCAGGCGCCGCTGACGAGCTCGGAGGAGCTGCTGTTCCGGCAGGTGCCGCGCCGGCGCACGCACCGCGGCGGGTTCGGGCCGGCACCGCTCGCGCCGGGCCTGCTCGACCTCCTGCGGGAGGGGGCTGCCCGGGACGGCGCGTCGCTTCGGGTGGCCAGGAACGAGGCGAGCCAGGCGGCGCTCGCCGACGTGGTGGGGATGGCCGAGCTGGTGCAGCGCCTCGACAGCGCCTACATGCGGGAGCTGGCGGACTGGGCGCCGCCGCCGGGCAGCATGCGGGCCGACGGCGTGTCGCCGTCCTCGTACCCGGCACGACCCGAGCGGACCAGCCCGGACTTTCCCGGCCGCGACTTCGCGCATGGCCACGGCTGGGGCCTGCCGTCGTCCAGCCCGGCCGGCCCGGCCAGGTTCGTCGGCGTCGTGTGCGTGCTGACTACGGCGGACGACCGGCCGGCCGACTGGGTGAACGCCGGGCACGCGCTGCAGCGGATCCTGCTGACCGCTTCGTCCTACGGCGGCGCCGCGGCGCTCTACAGCCAGCCGGTGGAGATCAGCTGGCTGCGCGAGGTCATCCGGCACCATCTCGGCGACGGCTCGTACCCGCAGCTGGTGCTGCGGCTCGGGACGGTGATCCAGAACGCGGTCAGCGTCCGGCGGCCGGTGGGCAGCGTGCTGCGGTTCGGCGACGGCCCACCGCCGGCGGCCTAGCAGGGGCCGCGGCCGCCCGCGGTGCGCCGCCGCTTCTTCCTTCTGCTTCTTCTACTTGTCCGCGGCCGCAGCGGGCCCGTGACTGACCTGGATGCGGCGCGGCTGCACCTTGGGCGACGCGGGAATGGTCACATGCAGGACGCCCTCGGTGTACCCGGCGGTCAGGCGGTCGGCGTCCACATCCTCGCCCAGGGTCAGCTGCCGGCTGAACGACCCCTGCGGCCGCTCGGCGGCGACGACGTGATCGGTCTCGCCGTAGTTCGCCGTGCGCTGGGCGTGGATGGTCAGGATGTTGTGGTCGACGGTTACCTCGAGCGTGTCCGCGTCGGCGCCGGGCAGGTCCGCCTCCACGTGGTAGCTGCCGTCCTCGGTCCGGTACACGTCGATCGGCATCGCCAGCGCCGCCCGCTTCCCGCTCGCGGCCAGCGACATGAGCTGCTCCAGTGGGTCCCGGTATGGCTCGTGCCTGATTACCGCCATCGCAGCCTCCTCATGGCCTTGCGCGAGGCCACGCACACGGCCCGCACGCTGGTTCGGGCCACGACGCTACCCCCGGCCGGCCTGCCTGGCCAAGGGCAAAGGTCCCGCGGATCGCGGATTTTTGCACGCCGCTCGCGTGCGGGCCGGCACGCGGCCGGGGCCGCTGATCACTTGCCAGCGGTCACGGCTCTGAGCTCGTCGAGCGATTCCCGGATGAGCTGAGGGAAGTCTCCCTGGCCGGCCTGGCAGGCCCAGCGTTCGAACGCGATCCTGAAGACGGCGATGCCCGCCTCGGCTGCCAGGCTCGCGGCTGGGTCCGTGACCCCGCGCCGGCGCAGCGCGCCCGCGATCGCGGAGGCGAGCGACGCGAGCTTGATCAGCTCGCGCTCCTGGAGCTCCGGGTTCACGGCGATGATCGCCTGGCGCTGCTGGGCGTAGTCGCGGCGTTCCTGGAGCAGGGCGGCGGCGGCCTCGATGGCCCCGGCGACCGCGTCGATCGGCGCCGCGGACTCAGGGGCGCTGGCGACGGTGCCGACGAGGAACTCCTGCAGTTGACCCGCGCCCGCGAACAGGACCTCGCGCTTGTCGGCGAAGTGCCGGAAGAACGTCCGCTGGGTGAGTCCCGCCCGCTGGGCGATCTCGGTCACCGTGGCCTGCTCGAACCCGCGCTCGACGAAGAGATCCAGCGCCGCCCGCTCGAGCCGGCCGCGCGCGTCGGGTTCCCATCGCCCCATGCGCCGATCCTACGTGATGACAGCTGCTGACATGCGCCCTTGCCCCAGCGGCCTGCCATGTCTCATGACCGGCGCCAGGCCTTCAAGGGCGAGCCCTTTGCGGCCCAGCCGGCCCGGTCAGGCACGCGGCGTAACGTTCAAGATCCTCGGACTCCTGCGGGCCGGCGGCGGCGCGCTGACCGTCAATCTGGATTGACAACACCGTGGCTGTCCATCCAGACTGACACATGTGGGGCAGACAACAGATGTGGCGCAGAGGGACCTGGCCGCGGCCCTGACGTCGGACGACCCCGCGGCCGGCCTGCGGGCGGTCGGCGCGCTGCACCGGCTGGCCGAGCAGATCGAGGCGCGCAGCGTCCGCCTCGCCCGGGAGCGCGGCTGGTCCTGGGAGCAGATCGGCGACGCCCTCGGCGTCTCCCGCCAGGCGGTCCACGCGAAGTACGGGAAACAGGAGCGGTGATGCCCAGGCGGCTCAGCGAGGACGCGCGCAAGCTGGTGCTGACGTCGGCCACGGAAGAGGCGCGCCGCCGGGGCGACCGCCGGCTCGGCACCGACCACCTGCTGCTCGGGCTGCTGCACAACCCCGGTTCCCCGGCGGCGGAGGCGCTCGGGGTGTCCCTCGCCGAAGCCCGCGCCGCATCGGAGGCGCTGGACGTGGCGGCGCTCGCCGCCGTCGGCATCCAGGTCCAGGGTCTCGGCGAGGGGCCGCCGGCCCCGTTCGGCCGCCGGTTCCCGCCGCTCACCTCCGGCGCGCGGACGGTGTTCAAGCGGGCCGTCGGCGAGGCACGCCCGCTGCGGGGCGGGCGGATCACCGCCACCCACTTCCTCCTCGCCCTGGTGTCGCTGCAGCGGCCCGACCCGGCCGCCGAGCTGCTGCACGCGCTCGGCGTGGACCCGGCGGCGGTGCGCGAGCGGCTCGGCAGCCCGGCCGGAGGCGAGGCCGCGTGAACCGCCGCGGCGTCTGCTACGACGTCGGCCGGGTCATGTGGGGGCAGGACTGGCGCCCGGAGTTCTCACCGGACGAGGCGCGCCGCGAGCTGCAGATCATCAGGGATGACCTGCACTGCAACGCGGTGCGGATCTGCGGGCAGGACCTCGGCCGGCTGATCGCCGCGGGCGAGCACGCGCTCGACTGCGGCCTGGAGGCATGGCTGTCACCCGAACTGTGGGACCGCAGCCCCGGGGAGACCCTGGGTTACATCGAGAAGGCGGCCGGGGCTGCCGCGGACCTGCACCGGCGCCGGCCCGGCCGGGTGGTGTTCAGCGTCGGTTCCGAGCTGACGCTGTTCATGGCCGGCATCGCCGAGGGCGGCTCGGTGTTCGAGCGGCTGGGCCACCCGGACTTCTGGCGGCGCGTCCGGGCCGGCGAGCACAACGGCCCGCTCAACGCGTTCCTCGCCGAGGCCACCGGGCGGGTGCGTGACGTCTTCCGCGGGCCGGTCACCTATGCCTCGGTGCCGCTGGAGACGGTGGAGTGGAGCCGGTTCGACTTTGCCGGCGTGGACCTGTACCGGGACGCCCGGCTCAGGGACCGGTTCAGCGAGGTGCTGCAGCGCTACGTCGCGTCCGGGCGCCCCGTCGCGATCATGGAGTTCGGCTGCTGCACCTACCGGGGTGCGGCCGGCGCCGGGGGCCGGGGGTTCGCGATCCTCGACACCGCCGAGGGGCAGAGCACGCCGCCGCGGCTCAACGGAACGTACGTCCGCGACGAAGCCGAGCAGGCCCGCGAGCTCACCGAGATGCTCTCGATCTTCGACGCCGGGGGCGTGGACGCCACGTTCGTCATGACCTTCGTCGCCCCGCTGAACCCGGCCAGCGACGACCCGCTTTACGACCTCGACATGGCCAGCTACAGCCTGGTCAAGAGCTTCGGCGGCCGGCTGGGGCCGCTCGGCGCGGCCCACCCGGGCGCACCGTGGGACCGCGGCCGCCTCGGCACCGCCTACCCCGGCATGCCATGGGAGCCCAAGGAATCCTTCACCGCCGTCGCGGACTTTTACGCAGCGCACGCGGCATCACCATCACCTTGAACGCCTCGCCACCTGGTGCCCCGGCCAGACGCGCACCTGGCCTGGGGGCTTTTCGCGCCCCCAGCCGGACTTCCCAGGCCGGCTGGAACGGGCTGTGCCCGCGACGGCCGGCGTGGGAGGCCCCGCGCGGGGATACTCTCCCGCGGAGGTCTGAACCGGCGTAATCTGTCTTAAGTGGCTCATCTTGCCGGAGGACGAAGCGGCCGGGGGCGCGCGGCTCTAGGCGCGCCAGCTGACCCGGAGCGGCCGTGACCGCCCAGGGCACGTCGCCGCAGGGCAGCGGCGACCGTCAGCCCACCGAAGGCCCGCCGGTGACACGGCGGGTGCTGCTGGCTGCGGGAGGTGCCGTGCTGCTGGCGGGCACGGCCGCGGCCATCGCCGCCGAAGCGCGGCCGCCAGGCG
>JASHPR010000334.1 GCA_030038015.1 Streptosporangiaceae bacterium | reverse complement strand
CCCCGGCACGCGAGCGGCCCGCCACCTGGGCCCCGGGCGGCAAGCCGTCGCACGAGCCGTGGCAGGACCGGCTGCAGGCGCTGCTGCGCCGTCACTGGCTGGTCTGCCTGCTGGCCGCCGCCGGGCTGCTGCTCCGGACGGCCAGCGAGTTCGCCTACCGGCCGGCCCTGATCTACGTCGACACGCTCAAGTACCTGTACGGCTCGTCGCCCGGCGCCGACCCGCTCGGGTACCGGGTCATCCTGCTGGCGGTCGGCAACCTCAGCGTGATCGCGCTGCTCCAGCACCTGCTGGGGATCGCCGTGGCCATCCTCATCTACGCGGTGGCGCTGCGCCGGGGGGCTGCCCGCTGGCTGGCGGCCCTGGCCGCGGCCCCGGCCCTGCTGGATGCCTACCAGCTGCAGATGGAGCAGACGGTCATGCCGGACGTCTGGTTCGACGCGATGGTCGTCGCGGGCCTGGCCGTGCTGCTCTGGCGCCCGGTCCTGACCATGCCGTCCGTGATCGCCGCCGGCCTCATCCTGGGCTCGTCGGCGGCCGTCAGGGCGGTGGGGGAGATCCTGATCGTGCCCGCCCTGATCTACGTGCTCGCGGCCGCCGGCGGGTGGCGGCGGGCGGCCGAGCTGGCCGCCGTCATGTCGGTCGCGTTCGCGCTGCCGGTCCTCGGCTACTGCACCGTCTCCGCCGTGACGACCGGGCATTTCTGGCTGGCCCGCCAGCAGAGCACCAGCGGCAGGCTGGCGGCGGCGGCCGACTGCGGCACGCTGAGGCTGCCCGCTGCCGTGCGGCCGCTCTGCCCGTCCCCGCTCGAGCAGGCACACGGCCCGGACTGGCTGGAGCACACCGCGCAGTCGCCGCTGCACGCGGCGCCGATCCCGGCCGGGGCGAACCGGGCGGCCCTGATCGGGGAGCTGGACTTGGCGGTCGAGCACCAGCAGCCGGTTCGCGTGGCGGCGGCGATCGCCCGGGACTCGGTGCGCCTCTTCGCCCTGACCCGCGTCCCCGTCGAATCGGTGACGCCGATCTCCCGCTGGCAGTTCCAGACCAGGTATCCGACGTACCCGCCATGGGTGACCCTTGGCCACGGGAACGTGATCGTGGTGGGCATCCAGCATCAGGCGTTCACGCCGTTCAAGTTCCGGACGCTCAGCCCGGCCTACGGCGGCCGGGCCCAGGTCGACCGGCCGGTCGCGGCGTTGCTCCGGTCCTACCAGCTCGACGGCGGCTACACGCCCGGCCCGCTGCTCGCCCTGTTCACCCTGGCCGGCGTGGCCGGCTCGGCCCTGGCGCTGCTCCGCGGGGCCCGCAGCCCCCGTGGCCGCCAGCTCGCCCTGGGCTGCCTGCTGTTCACCGCCACCGCCGCGACCCTGCTGCTGGTGCCGGACGCCCTGGAGTTCTCCTGGCGCTACCAGCTGCCGGCCCTGGTCACCCTTCCGCCAGCGGGCGTGCTGGGATTCGGCGCCGCAGCGAGCGCCTGGCGGGCGCGGCAGGAGTCCAGGAGCGAGCGCGTGATCGCCATGTCCGACGTGGCCTGGATCCCGGGACGAGGCACCTGACCTGCAGGCTTGCAGGACTCAGCCCGCGCGCTTGTAGGCGCGGACGGCGAGCGGCGCGAACACGATGAAGATTCCCGCCAGCCAGACGGCGCTCTTCCACAGGCTCGGCCCGATCGGGCCGCCGAGCGCCATCGCGCGCATGGCATCGATGACGTACGTGACCGGCTGGTTGTCGGCGAACGCCTGCAGCCAGCCGGGCATGGACTGGATCGGCACGAACGCCGAGCTGAGGAAGGTGAGCGGGAACAGCCAGATCAGCCCGAACGCCTGCACCGACTCCTCGTCCCCGATCGCCAGCCCGGTGAAGGCGGCGACGCAGCAGATCGCCAGCCCGAACACGGTGGCCAGCGCGATCATGGCAACGGCCAGGCCGGCGCCATTCTGGAACCGGAAACCGACCGCGTAGCCGACGCTGATCACGATCATGATGGTCAGAAACATCCGCCCGGTGTCGGCGACCAGGCGGCCCGCCAGCACCGCCGAGCGCGCCATCGGCATGGACCGCAGCCGGTCGATCACGCCTTTCTGGAGTTCCTCCGCCAGCGCGATCGCGGTGCCGAACGTCGCGAACGCCGCGGTCTGCCCGATGATCCCCGGCATCAGGAAGTTGACGTAGCCGCCCTGGTAGGGCACGTGGATGGCGCCGCCGAAGACGTAGCGGAACAGCAGCACGAACATGACCGGCTGGATCACGGTGAACACGATGTACGCGGGCACCCGCATCCAGACCAGCAGGTTGCGGCGGGTGATGGTGAGCGTGTCGCTGACCGCCCAGCGGGCCTTCGTGAACAGGCTCGGTTCGCTCGGCGCGATCGGGGTCCCGGCTGCGGCAGCCGAGGCGGTGGCGGTCATGACGCCGCTCTCCCGGTGCCCGCGCCGCCGCGCCCGCGCCGGCCGCGCTTGCGCCTGCCCGGCTCTCCGCCCTCCTCGGCGGCGTGCCCGGTCAGGGCCAGGAACACGTCGTCAAGCGAGGGCCGCCGCAGCGCGAGGCCCTGGGTCTGCACGCCGGCGCTGTCCAGCAGGCGGACCGCATCGACCAGTGCGTCGGAGCCGCGGCCCCCGACACCCACATTGATCACCCCGGTCTCCTTGTCCACGTGCGGCTCGCCTTCGCCGATCGGGGCGATCGCCCCGGCGGCGTCGGCGAGGCGACCCCGGTCGGGCACGGTGAACTCCAGCACATCACCGCCCACACGGCTCTTGAGCTCCTCGGCCGTGCCCGCCGCGATGACCAGGCCGTGGTCGATGACGACGATCTCGTCGGCCAGCTCGTCCGCTTCCTCCAGGTACTGGGTCGTGAGCAGCAGGGTCGTCCCGATCGCCACCAGCGACCTGATGATGTCCCACATCCCCAGCCGTGACCGCGGGTCCAGCCCGGCCGTCGGCTCGTCGAGGAACAGCACCTTTGGCCGGCCGACCAGGCTGGCGGCCAGGTCAAGGCGGCGCTGCATGCCGCCGGAGAAGTTCTTGGCCGCCCGGTCGGCGGCATCGGTCAGCTCGAACTGCGCCAGCAGCTCGGCGGCGCGGCTTCGTGCCTGCGCCCGGCTCAGGTGGTAGAGCCGCCCGACGATCTCCAGGTTCTCGCGGCCGGTGAGCTCCTCCTGGATCGCGGCCGACTGCCCGGACAGGCCGATCGACCGCCGCACCGAGGCCGCGTGCCTGACCACGTCGTAGCCCTCGACCAGGGCCCGCCCTCCGTCCGGGTGCAGCAGCGTCGTGAGGATCCGCACGGCCGTGGTCTTGCCGGCCCCGTTGGGGCCGAGCACGCCGAGCACGCTCCCGCGCGGTACCGACAGGTCGATGCCACGCAGCGCGCGCACCTCCCCGAAGGACTTGGTCAGGCCCTCGACGAGAATGGCCGGCCCTGAGCGATCGGCTGACACCATGTCCTCCCCTGGGCGGCCGATGGCCATGAGACGCCCCGCGTAACGAACCTACCGGGAGCTCGCCTGCGTGAGCGAGTGATAAAGGCTCGCCAGCGTGAGCGAGTGATAAAGGCTCGCCTGCGTGAGCGAGTGGATAAAGGGCACGCGGGCCCGTGGCCGCGGGCTCATCGGCGCGGCCGCGAATTCCAGCCGGGATGCGGCTGGTCGTGATCCTGGCCGTCATCGGTGTGGTCGAGACCGCCGACTACCTGCAGAAGTATCGCGGCGGCACGGCGACCTACGCCGCGCTGGGCGGCAGCCTTGTGCTCGCCGCGTTCTTCGGCGTGCTGCGCGCCGCCACGATCCGGCTGTGGCTCCAGGACGGCCAGGTCTGGTCCAAGGGCAACTGGCTGACCGCGCTGCTGTGGATCGTCGCCCTCGGCCTGCATCTCGGATACGACGCGCTCGTGGCGCACGGTCACGGCAGCGACGACGTGGGCACCGCGACCGTGGTTCTCTACCTGGCCGTCAGCCTCGGCGTGCAGCGCCTGGTCGCGCAGCACCGGGCGAGCCGGCTGCAGCCGCTCGGCGCCGCTGCCCCGTCCGGCGGGTTCGGCAGGCTCGGCTGAACGCCGGGCGGGTCAGGAGTCACCACTGTGAAACAGGAGCAATAATGCCCGGGTGGCGAGGACAGCTGCGGATGCGGTGCGCCGGATCGGGATCAGGCTCTCTGCGCTTGCGCAGGACGGGCTCACGTTCGCCGCTGACGCGTATGACCTGGACCGGTACCGCCAGCTGAGCAGGCTGGCGGCGGAACTGCTCGCGGCGATCAGCGGACGGCCGGCCGCTGAGCTCGCCGTGGAGCTCGGGCGTGATTCGGGGTACGCCACGCCCAAGGTCGACGTGCGCGGCGTCATCTTCGACGACCAGGAGCGGGTGCTGCTGATGCGGGAGAGGACCGACGGCCTCTGGTCGCTGCCGGGCGGCTGGGCCGACCCCGGGGACCCGCCCTCAGTGGCGGTCACCAGGGAGATCCTGGAGGAGACCGGCCATCACAGCTCGGCCGTGAAGCTGATCGCCTGCTGGGACCGTGAGGTCCAGCAGAACCCGCCGCCGTTGCCGGTGCACGTGTACAAGCTGTTCTTCCTCTGCCGCAGCGACGGAGCACAACAGCCGCCGGCGGCGCTGGAGACCCTCGACGTCGGCTGGTTCAGCCTCGATGCGCTGCCGCCGCTGTCGCTCGGCCGGGTCAACCACCGCCAGCTCGAACGGTCGCTGGCACACCATCGCGACCCGTCCCTGCCGACCGAGTTCGACTAGGAAGGCGGCGGGGCGGCCCCCGGTGTCCGGTGGGCGCCCGCGGGCCGCTGCGGCTCAGCGCCGCCTGGCGGCGGTGAGCCGGGCAGCCGCCGCCCGCGGACGGCCGGCGCCGGCCGTGACGAGGGCGCCGGCCGGGACCTGAGCCGGCAGCCCGCTGTCCTCCTCCGGGGCGGCGGCGGCCCGCGCCGGCGTGCCGTGCAGTTCGTGGACATACCTGCGGCCCCGCAGCAACGAGGCGACCGCCGCGATCAGGCAGGCCGCGATCGCGAAGTCGAACGCGATGTCCAGGCCGTGCTGGAACGGGGCGGAGATCAGCGACGGGAAGAAGGTGTGGCCGGTGAGGTAGGCCGCGTGGCTGGCGGGCAGCCTGCCGATGACGTTCCCGAGCAGCGTCTGCACCGGGTTGTAGCCGAGCAGGGCGGCGAACATGATCGCGACCGGCGGCAGCGCGGCGACCCGGGCCGCGTCCGCCTTCGGGACGCCCTGGGCGACCAGGCCGTGGCTGAGCGCGCTGGGCAGGGCCGAGGCCAGGCCGAGGATGATCAGCGTGAAGAAAATGCCGATCGACAGCACCATGGCGGAGTTCTGGAACGTGGCGCTCATGCCCGCGCCGGCACCGCGCCGCTCGGGGGGCAGGCTGTTCATGATCGCGGCGCGGTTCGGCGAGGCGAAGAGCCCCATGCCGATGCCGTTGAGCAGCAGGATGGCCGCGAACTGCCAGTACACGAAGTTGACCGGCAGCATCTGGAGCAGGACGAACGAGGCGGCGGCCACGATCATCCCGCCGGTGGCGAACGGCCGGGCGCCGAGGCGGTCGGACAGCCAGCCGGAGACCGGCCCGGCGATCAGGAAGCCGACGGTCAGGGGCAGCATGGCGATGCCGGCCCACAGCGGGGTGTCGCTGAAGCTGTAGCCGTGGATCGGCAGGTAGATGCCCTGCAGCCAGATGATCAGGATGAACATCAGGCCGCCGCGGCCCAGGCCCGCCAGCAGGCTGGCCATGTTGCCCGCGGTGAACGGGCGGATCCGGAACAGGGCCAGGCGGAACATCGGGTCGGCGACCCGGGTCTCGATCACGCAGAAGAGCACGAGGACCGCCAGCCCGGCGCTGATCAGGCTGAGCACCAGCGGGCTGGTCCAGCCCATCGTGTGGCCGCCGTAAGGCTGGATGCCGTACGTGATGCCGACGAGGACGGCGATCAGGCCAGCGCCGAACGTCAGGTTGCCTGCCCAGTCGAGCCGCGCGGGCCGGCGGATGCCGCGCTCCTGGAGCTTCAGGTAGGACCAGATCGCGCCGAGGACGCCGAACGGCACCGAGACCAGGAAGACGTAGCGCCAGCCGATCGGGCCGAGCAGGCCGCCGAGCACCAGCCCGATGAACGAGCCCGCGATGCCCGCCACCTGGTTCAGCCCGAGCGCGAGGCCGCGCTCGTTCGCGGGGAAGGCATCGGTGAGGATCGCGCTGGAATTGGCCATCAGCATCGCCCCGCCGACTCCCTGCGCGACGCGCATGCCAATCAGCCACCAAGCCGCGGCGGTCCCGTGCAGCCAGGTCACCGACAGCATGATGGAGAAGAAGGCGAACAGCGCGAAGCCGAGGTTGAACATCCGGACCCGGCCGAACATGTCGCCAAGCCGGCCGAAGCTGACCACCAGGACCGCGGTCACCACCAGGTAGCCCATGATCAGCCAGAGCAGCAGGCTGGTGTTGCCTGGCTGCAGCGGGTTGACGCCGATGCCACGGAAGATGTCCGGCAGCGCGATCAGCATGATGGACGCGTTGATGGTGGCCATCAGCATGCCGAGCGTGGTGTTCGACAGGGCGATCCACTTGTAGTGCGCGGAAGCGAGCGGCATGAGCGTCCTCTCCATGACTGGGCGGTGCCGCCGGGTCGCGCGCGGAGGCAGCCCCAGGGCCCGCAAAGCTAGTTGCTTGATGCGAACTAACTAAGGAGCGAGGGTATTCCCGGAGGCCAGCCGCTGGCCCGCTCGGCAACGCATGACGGCCGTCATAGGTCACCGCCCCGGACGGGCGCCGAGGCGGGCGGCGGCGGGGGTGGCGGGCGCCGGGCATGGACCAGCGCGGGGGCGCCGAGGCACGGGGGCGGCGGGGCGGCGGGCGCCGGTGGCGTTTGCCCCGGAAAGCGGGCGACACACCGGGGAATCTGCTTTGTTTGCGGCGCTCATTCCCGCACCATGATCCCGACGGCAAGCAAAACGGCACCTGTCAGGACCTGCGTCAATCGGGCCGGTGGGGCCGGAATGGGTCGCGCAGCGCGCTGGGGGTGCCTATGGCCGATGTCACGGCGTACGACGAGAGTCACTCCGTTACGTTCGTGAATCGCCGGCAGGTGCTCCTGGCGGCCGGCGGCATCGTGCTGACCAGCGTCCCGGCGGCCCGCCTGGGGACGGCCCGCACGCACGCCGCCCAGGCACCCGCCCGCCATGCCTCCGCCGTCCCCGCGCCTTCGGCTCGTGACGCTGCCCGCCAAGAGGCCGCGCGCCGTGGCGTACCCGCCGCCCGCGGGGACGCTCCCGCCTACA
Organism: Streptosporangiaceae bacterium; assembly: GCA_030038015.1. GTDB lineage: Bacteria > Actinomycetota > Actinomycetes > Streptosporangiales > Streptosporangiaceae > JASHPR01. The sequence continues at coordinate 5,180 of JASHPR010000334.1, read as the reverse complement.
GCGTTCCTTCCTACCCGCTGGACCGGCCGCTTTATTACATCAACGACGCCCATAAGGCCATCGCGCTGACCATCGACGACGGCCCCGATCCCGTCTACACGCCGCAGGTGCTCCGCGTCCTGCGCAGGTACAACGTGACGGCCACCTTCTCGATGATCGGCCTGCACGTGGCCGCCTACCCGCAGCTGGCCCGGGCGGTCGCCGAGGACGGTCACAAGATCTGCAACCACACCTGGACGCATTCCGACCTTGCCGGCATGCCGACGCGCAGCGTGCGCGGCGAACTGGCCCGCGCCAGCCATGCGATCGAAGCGGCGACCGGCGTGCACCCGGGGCTGTTCCGCGCCCCTTACGGCGCATGGTCGGCGACCGTGATCAAGCAGTGCGAGCGGATGGAGATGGTCCCCCTGGACTGGTCGGTCGACCCACGGGACTGGGCGCAGCCGGGCGTCCGCAGCATCGTCAGGAACATCATGACGAACACCCAGCCGGGGTCGATCATCCTGGAGCACGACGGCGGCGGCAACAGGTCCGAGACGGTCGAGGCGCTGCGCATCGTCCTGCCCCGGCTGCTGGATGATGGCTACCATTTCGAGACCCCCTGAACCGGGCCGCCGCGCGGCATGCCCGCCCTGTCGCGGCCCGGGTGACCTGGCGCCGCGCTGACGCATTCCGCACGCCGCCTCTACGATGGCCCCGACGGCTACTTCGCGAGGGACGGCATGGGCGCCCACAGTGCGAGAAACCTTCGGGGGATCCGGATCATCATCACCGGGGGCGGAACCGGGGGCCATACCTATCCCGCCCTGACCGCGATCCGGGCGATGCAGTCCCGGTTCACCGACTCCGGGACGCCCGCGCAGTTCCTGTGGGTCGGCGTGGCCAGCGGCCTGGAGGCCAGGATCTGCCGGGAGCAGCACATCCCGTTCAAGGCGATCATCACGGGCAAGCTGCGCCGCTCGCCCAGGCCGCGGGAACTGGCCAGGAACGTCGCTGACGCGTTCCGGATCCCGCTCGGGGTGCTGCAGGCCTTGGGCATCGTCCTGCGCACCCGGCCGGACGTGGTGCTGTCCACCGGCGGCTACGTCTGCGTCCCGGTCGGCGTCGCGGCCTGGGTGCTGCGCCGGCCGCTGGTCCTGCACGAGCAGACCAGCACGGTCGGCCTCGCCAACCGGATCCTGGCCCGGCTCGCGACCCGCGTGCTGCTGAGCCACGAGTCCTCGCTCGAGCTCCTGCCGGCCCGGGCCCGCCGCCGGGCCGTGGTCACCGGCAACCCGGTACGCCCGGAGGTGCTGGCCGGTGACCGCCGGCGCGGCCTGGCCGGGTACGGGCCGGACGCGCAGCCGCCGCTGGTCCTGGTGACCGGCGGCGCCACCGGTGCCCTGCAGGTCAATGATCTTGTGGCGCGGATACTGCCCGACGTCCTGCCCTACTGCTACATGCTGCATCAGTCCGGCGAGTACGGGTTCGCCAGGGCACGCGAGGCAGCGGCCGCCCTGCCCGGGCAGCTCGCCCGGCGCTACCGGGTGGTCGACTACATCCACGACGAGCTTCCGGACGTGCTGGCCGCGGCCGACGTGGTCGTCTGCCGCAGCGGTGCCAGCACCACGGCGGAACTCACCGGGCTCGGCAAGGCGTGCATCCTCATCCCGCTCGTGCCCACCGGCGGCGACGAGCAGCGGCGCACCGCCAGGCACCTCGCCGCGGAGGGTGCCGCCCGGATGCTGACCGGAACCGATGCCACGCCCGAGCGTCTCCGGGATGAGCTGCTCGGGCTGCTCAAGAACCCGGATGAGCGCGGCGGCATGGCCGCCAGGGCCAGGGAGCTCGGCCGCCCGGACGCCGCCGAACGGGTCGCGCGGGAGATCATCGGCGCGGCAGGCAGGCGAGCCGCCCCGGGCCGGCCCTAGCCGCGGCCGCCGGGCAGCCGCAATCCGCCCCGCACTGCCCAAACCGCGGATCGTCCCCGGCGAAGACGTCTCTTATCTTCTCTTACTTCGTTCGGTGGGCACAATCCGGGACATACCATCCCCGCGCACGGCCCAAAAGAAGTAAAAGTCGCAACGATCATGAAATGGAACCCTTCGCCGGGCGAAGATTAGGCGTGTGAACACCTCGCTGGGCGGGAGCGAGACAGGGCTGAGCGGCGGTCGGGGGCGTGACGGCAGCGCGTCACCCCCCGGCCGGCCGCAGGGGGTGATCCAGGATGCTGCGCGGACAAGTGGCCGTCTTCTTGTCCTGCTCGGAGAAGTTCAAGCGAGCGGTCGGGTGGCCGGTTCGCGACGCACTGGCCGCCCGTGGCCTGCGCGTCATCATCGTCAGTGACGAGCCGCCGCTTCCCGGCGGCCCGGGGGAGGCCAGGGCCGAGCCCTACCTGGACGCGGCCTCGGCGTTCGTCGCCCTGTGCGCGGCCGACCACGAGCTCAGCGACGGCACCAGGTACCCGAGGGCCAGCGTCATCGACGAGATCCAGCAGGCCCTCGGCCGCCCGCACCTGCGGGACCGCGCCCAGGTCCTGAAGGCGCCCGGCGTCCTGCTGCCGAGCGACATCACCCCGACGTACGACAGCCTGGACGTGACCAAGCCCGCGGCGGCGGCCGAGGTCATCCTGAAGCAGCTCCAGCAGTGGGGGATCGCGGCACCGCCGGAAGGCCCTGCGGCTGCCCCGCACCACCTCGGCCCCTGGGAGCCGGATGACGTTGACGCGCTGCTGGCCGGGCGGCCGCCCGCCAGCCATGACGAGGCCCGCAGCCGCGTCTACCCGCTGCTGCGCGACCGCTCCGAGGACCGGCGGCGCTGGATCGCCAGGGAGCTGTGCCGGGAGGCCATGGAGGCCGGCCGCGACGCCCGCGCGCTCGCCGCGGCGTCGCTGCTGCAGGCGGTTTCCGGGCTCGACGCGATGCTCGTGCCGGACGAGATGATCGAGGCGCTGGCCGCCCACCCCCGGTATCAGGCGCGCGCCTGCGCGGCGCACCTCCTCAGGGACCGCGCGGCGGTGGCTCCGCTCGGCGTCCCCGTCGAGGTGCTCGGGCGGCTGGCCCGGCCCGGCGCCGAGGACTGGCTCGTGTGGGCCCCGGCGATGGCAGCGGCCCAGGAGCTGGTCCTGCACCGGCGTGATGCGTACGTGGTCTTCGAGTCGCTCGCGGCCAGCGCCGACCCGCGGGACAGGTTCGCGGTGGCCGCGGCCCTGCTGGCCATCGCCGCGGTCAGGCCCGCCGCCGTCGCGCGCGGGCTGGCCGCGCGGCTGGCCGGCGACGCCGACGAGCTGATCGGGGCCAAGGCGGCGGAGGTCATGACGGCCACCGAGCACGTTGCCGACCGCGACCACGCCGCGTGCTACGGCCGCTTCTGGGACGTGCCCAAGGCCGGCGAACAGCCACGCGCCGCACCCGGTTCATAATCGGGAGAGGCCGCGGGGGAGCGAGGATGCCCATGGCGGATCAGCAGCAGACGGCCGACGTCAGCGTTGACCTCGGCGAGGACTTCGTCGCCACGGTGGAAATGCGCCGCCCGCCGGACAACTACTTCGACACCGAGCTGATCCAGCGGCTGGCCGACGCCTACCAGGCGCTGGACGCCCATCCCGGGTGCCGGGCGATCGTGCTCTGCGCCGAGGGAAAGCACTTCTGCGCGGGCGCAAGGCTGTCCGGCGGCGACGGCAGGGGCGGCGGCCCGCGGGCGCTGTACGCGCAGGCCGCCCGCCTGTTCGAGGCCACGGTTCCGGTGGTGGCCGCGGTGCACGGCGCGGCGGTCGGCGGCGGCCTCGGCCTGGCCTGCTCGGCCGACTTCCGTGTCGGCTGCCCGGAGACCCGCTTCGCGGCGAACTTCGCCCGGCTGGGGTTCCATCACGGGTTCGGGCTGACCGTGACGCTGCCCGCGATCGTCGGCCAGCAGCGCAGCCTGGAACTGCTGTACACGGGCCGCCGGATCGGCGGGGAGGAGGCGGCGCGGATCGGCCTGTGCGACCGGCTGGTCCCCGCCGGTGAGGTCCGCGAGGCGGCGCGGGCGCTGGCCGCCGAGATCGCCGGCTCCGCCCCGCTCGCGGTGCGGTCGATCAGGGCCACGATGCGCGGCCGCCTCGCCGACGAGATCCGGGCGGCGACCGGCCGGGAGGCCGCCGAGCAGGAGCGGCTGCGCCCGACCGCGGACTTCCGCGAGGGCGTGCGCGCGATGGCCGACCGCCGCCAGCCGCGTTTCGAGGGACGTTGACATCCTCCACCCGCCTGAAGGCGGAGGATTCCAGCCGCAGTCCTGGCGGACTGCGCTGCTGGTCCGCGGTTCATCGCCGTGCCCCACTGAGCGAGAAGGCTCCCAGCGCTGCCACCTCATGCCCTGTGGCGGTCCTGCGCGCCAGCGGCTTGGCTATCGCCACCGGCTCCCTGCCGGGACCGCGGGGCACCGGCAAAACGGAGGGAGGGAAGCGACGCTTCCTCCCCGGCCGCAGGGCCGGGGCCTGCGCGCCGCGACTACGATGACCGACCTGGCCATGGTGCGGGCGGAGGTCGCGGCCTGGCTGGCTGAGGCCTGGGATCCGGAGCTGAGCTCGCGGGAGTGGCGGGACAGGCTCGCCGACTCCGGCTGGGGCTGCCCCACCTGGCCGCGCGAGTGGTGCGGCCGCGGGCTGCCCGCCGCGGCCGCCAGCGTGGTGTCCGCGGAGTTCGCCCGGGCAGGGGCCGTGGGCCCGCCGGACGGGGTCGGCCTGAACATGGCCGCGCCGACGATCCTGGAGCACGGCTCGGACGATCTCAAGCGGCGCTTCATCCGGCCCACCGTCACCGGGGAGATCACCTGGTGCCAGCTGTTCAGCGAGCCGGGGGCCGGGTCGGACCTGGCCGGGCTGACCACCACGGCGAACCAGGGCGGGGACGGCTGGCTGGTGTCCGGCCAGAAGGTGTGGAGCACCTCGGCGCACCACGCCGACTTCGGGCTGCTGCTGGCCAGGACCGACTGGGACGCGCCGAAGCACCGCGGCATCAGCTACTTCATCCTGCCGATGCGCCAGCCGGGCGTGGAGGTCAGGCCGCTGCGGCAGATGAACGGGCACGCGTCGTTCAACCAGGTCTTCCTGGACCGGGCACGGGTCCCGGCCGGCAACGTGCTCGGCGCCGTCGGCGGCGGCTGGGCCGTGGCCCTGGCCACGCTGGCGCACGAGCGCCGACTGGCCGCGGTGGCCGCACCGC
>JASHPR010000333.1 GCA_030038015.1 Streptosporangiaceae bacterium | reverse complement strand
CGCCCGCTCGTGCACGCGAACCGACCAGCCGCGGCGCGCAAGCGCAAGCGCGCAGGCCAGGCCCGCGAGGCCGCCACCGACAATCTCAGCCCGGCCCCTCACCTGGGCCGCGCCGCCGCTTGCCCGGCACTTTCCCCGTGTCGTTTCCCGGCCGAGTGTTCGGCAAGGAAGGGCAGGACCGCCTCGTGGAACGCCTCAGGCTGCTCATACTGCGGCCAGTGCCCGCACTGATCGAGGACGACGAGCTGGCTGGCCGGCATCACCGCAGCTATTTCTTCGCCTGAGCGCAGCGGGACGACCTGATCGTCCCTTCCCCACACGAGAAGCGCGGGCTGCGTGATGTCGGCCCACCGGGTAAAGAGGTTGCGCCGCCGGATCTCCGGCGTCTGCAACGCGAGCGCCTTGCCCATCGCGCCGACCGCTCCCGGCCGGGAGTAGATGGCTTGCCGGCAGGCGACGAGTTCCTCGTCGGCTGCCACCGGCCGGGAAAACAGCAAGGCGACCCGGTCACGCACGGCATCGGCCGTCGGGGTCATCACGGCCGCCATCGAGGCGGCGCGGAGGCGCTCCATGACGGCCGGGTCAAACGTGTTGCCGCCAGCGCCGACGAGAACCAGGCTGATGACCCGCTCCGGATGGCTTACCGTGTAGGCCGCCGCGATCCAGCCCCCGAGCGACTGGCCTACCAGCGTTGCGGACGGCAGTCCGAAAGCATCCAGGACGGCATCAAGATGACGACTGTAACCGTCGATCTCGTAGGAACGCTCAGGTGCGCCGGACCAGCCGTGAGCGGGAAGATCGTAAGCCAGCACATGATGGTGGCGCGACAGCGCAGCGAGATTGTAGATGAACGCCTCGGCGTGACCGCCGGTGCCGTGCAGGCAGACCACCGGCGGGGCGGCCCGGTCGCCGGCCTCGATGACCCTTGTGTCCACGCCATCGATGCTGACGTGGTACACGGCAAGGGCCTCGGCGGCCAAACCGGCGATCCAGAAACTGTCCATCACGGGACCGCGCGGTCATCTGGGCCAGGGGCTGCAGCCTGCTGCAGCACGTCAGTGGCAGCGGCAACGATCGCGGAGTAGCCGGTGCACCGGCAGATGTTGGCGTCAATAACCTGCCTTGCGCGCGAGGCTGCGCCGGCCGCCGAGGCCGTGCCGCTGCCGTCATCAGCAGCCGCACACGCACTTGCTTCCCGCGTCGCGGCGAAGACCAGTGTGAGCATGCCCGGCGTGCAGAAGCCGCACTGAAACGCATTGCGCGCCAGGAATGCCGCGCGCAGCCGTCTGGCCAGATCGGCGTCGAGGAGGTCCAGTCCCTCGACCGTGGTGACCTGCCTGTCGCCAACCGCGTGGCTGAGTACCAGGCAGCTGCGCGTTGGCTGGCCGTCGAGGAGAACCGTGCAGACGCCACAGACGCCGTGCTCGCAGGCAAGGTGCGTACCGCGGAGGGTCGTGCGGTAGCGGATTAGGTCAGCGAGAGTCCAGTTCGCTGGGATTCCTCCGAGAGAAACAGCCTGCCCGTTGACGTGGACGGCATCGCTTGCCCGGCCGGACTCCCCTGCCCGGGCGGCGTTGGCCACGGACGCGGAGCGGCCCTCCGCTGCGGGAACTCCGCCGTCTCCGGTCTCTACCTGGCTGGCCGCACCCACGAGATCACGTCCTTTCCCGCTTGGGGCTTGCGCTGAGCAGATGGTTGATCAGGTCAGCAAGCCAGCTGGACGGCAGGCCGGTTCGCACGCCGGCGGCAGCGGCGGCATCCTGCACGGACTCGGCTGAGCACCGCTCCTCGCCTTCGTCCCGGCTGACCAGGAACCTGCCCCCGTCGCGGAGTGCCACGCCGATGCGTGCATGCGCCGGGCCGCGTGACGGATCCGGCGCGTGGTCTGCCAGCCAGCCGATGGCGGCGGCCGGGATCCACGACCGCTGCTCACCTAGTTCGGCGAAACCCGCTACGTGACCGTTGCCGTGCATCGGCCATTCGAGCGCGGTGACCAGCAGCTCCGAACGGTCGCATGCTGGCCGCAGTGCCGACAGTTCGTGCCCGGCGAGCCGGACATCTGAGCCATCCCGCCGCAGCCCGGTCAGGGAGGCTCCCGCTACGAGCGCGGCGAGCGGGAGCTCTGATGTGGGATGGCCGTGGCAGAAGTTCCCGCCCACCGTGGCAAGTGTGCGAACCGGCGGCACCGCGACGTGCCGGGCCGCCGCTGCCAGGAGCGATCCGGCTAGCGCAGGGTGGGTGCAGATCTCGGTGAGGCGGACGGCTGCCCCGACCCTGATCACTGAGGCCTCGGCGATGACGTCAATCGAGCGGTACTCAGGAATGGCGGAGATATCGATCAACGTGGCCGGGCGCCTCAGTCCCTGCGCCATCTCGCTGAGCAGTCCCTGGCCTCCGGCCAGGAACATGGCATCGCCGTCGTCGGACCAGGCCTGCAGCGCAGCCGCTGGAGTCCGCGGCCTCTGGTAGCTGAGCGGCGGCAGTTTCATCGGATATCCCTGCTGGCCGTGTGGCGGCTGCCGACTGGCCGCTGCCTGGACCGGGCACGCCATGCCGCTCCGGCCGTGATGAGATCGGGGAAGCGTATGGGCAGCGAGTTCACCTTGAACCCGACGGGCAGCAGCGCGTCGGTGACGGCCGTGGCCACGGCTGCGGGCGCACCGATTGCGCCATCCTCGCCCGCGCCCCGGACCCCGAGGATGTTGCCGGTAGCCGGGGTTTCCAGGTGATGGACCTCGACCTGCGGCACGTCGAGCGCCCGCGGCATCCGGTAATCGAACAGGCTGCGGGTTGACTGGCGGCCGCTGGAGTCGTACGCGATCTCCTCGAACAGCGCCTCACCGATGCCCTGGGCGACGCCACCCCGGACCTGCTCTGCGAGCAGCGCCGGGGTGATGACCCGGCCGACATCACTGACCACGACGTACTTGTCGATGCAGAGCTCGCCAGAGAGCGTATCGAGCGTGAGAGCGCAGCCGTGGAAACCGTAGGGCGACGTGAATCCCTTGGCCGGCCGGTACGTCGAGAACTCGGCCAGCCCCGGCGGCATCGATTCGGGCAGCTCGCTCATGCGGAAGTAGGCGACCGCGCACAGCTCGCGGAGGTCGACGAATCGCCCGTCCGCCGCTTTTACCCCACCATCAGCAACGTGAACCGAGTCCGGGCTCACCCCGAGCCGATGCGCGGCTATAGCGCACAGCTTGGTGGCGACAG
>JASHPR010000332.1 GCA_030038015.1 Streptosporangiaceae bacterium | reverse complement strand
AGCCCGCCGGCGCGGCCAGCCAGCCCGGTGCGGGCACCGAGCCCGCGCACACCGGATCCGGCACCCGCGAGGACGGCGCGGTCAGCTAGCCGGCCTGCGGTCAGCGGCGCTGGCGCGGCCGCCCTGGCTGATCAGCACGCGGGCCCTGGCCGCCAGCACCGCATCGGAGAGCGCGCCCAGGTCGTAGGCGCCGTGGTGGCGCTTGCCGTTGATGAAGAACGTGGGAGTGCCGGCCACCCCGCTCAGGTCGGCGGAGTCCACGTCTTCCGCGATCTTGGCCGCGCCCGCGTGACCGGCCAGGTCTCCGGCGAACTGCGGGGTGGACAGGCCCAGCTCGTCCGCGTAGCGGATCAGGTCGTCCGCGGTGAGCGCTCCCTGGTGGCCGAGCAGCTGGTCGTGCATTTCCCAGAACTTGCCCTGCGCGGCCGCTGCCTCGGACCCCTCGGCGGCCAGCTCCGCGTGCGGGTGCACGTCGGCCAGCGGCAGGTGCCGCCACACGTAGCAGACGTCCCCGTAGTCGGCGAGCAGCCGCCGGATCACCGGCTCGGCCTGGCCGCAGTACGGGCACTCGAAATCGCCGTACTCCACCACGGTGACCGGCGCCTTGACCGGGCCGCGGATGTGGTCACGGCGCGGGTCGACCGGCACCGCGAGGTCGACGATGGTCTCGGCGGTGCCGAGCAGCGCGCGCAGCCGCAGCCGCTTGGGCAGCAGGGTGGTCAGCCGGAACACGATCCAGGTGAGCGCCGACGCGGCGAGCGCGGCGGACAGGATGCCCAGCTTCGCCTCGGCGAGCTGGCTGCCGTGGAAGGCCAGCGAGGCGATCAGCAGGGCCACGATGAAGCCGATGCCCGCGATCGCGCCTGCCCCGGTCACGGCGGCCCAGCCCACCGGCGGCCGGATGCTGCCGCGGCTGACCTTGGCCAGCAGCCACGCCGCGCCGACCGTGCCGACGGGCTTGCCGACCACATAGCCGACCAGGATGCCCAGCGTGACCGGCGTGGTGTAGGCCCGGGCCAGGAAGCTGCCGTTGATCGTGATGCCCGCGTTGGCAAGCGCGAACAGCGGCACGATGACGTAGCTCGTCCAGGGATGGAAGAGCTGCTGCAGCCGGTCGTTCGGGGACAGCGCGACCCGCACGCCCTCCCGCGCCGAGCGGGCCAGGTCCGGGGTCGGCTGCTCACGGAACAGCCGGAACACCTCGGAGGCCCGCTCCAGGTCGCTGCGGGCCGCCGGGTGGGCGACCGCGAGCAGCCCCATGACCAGGCCGACCACGACCGGGTCGACGCCGGACTTGAAGAACGCGACCCAGGCGATGACCCCGAGCAGCGCGTACGCCGGGCCGTACCGCACCCGGAAGTGGCGGAGCAGCGCGACCACGGCCAGCACGGCCAGCCCAACCACCAGCGCGACCGCGTCGACGTGCCTGCTGTACACGACGGCGATCACCACGATCCCGGCGACGTCGTCGACGATGGCGAACGTGAGCAGGTAGGTGCGCACCCGGTCGGGGAAGCCCGAGCCGACCAGCGCGAGCATGCCGAGCGCGAACGCGGTGTCGGTGGACATGGCGGCGCCCCAGCCGTCCGCCGTCGGCTGGCCGGCGTTGAAGGCCAGGTAGATGCAGACGGGGACGATCATCCCCCCGAGCCCGACGACCAGCGGCAGCACGAGCCGCCGCCGCTCGCGCAGCTCGCCCATGTCGAACTCGCGGCGTGCCTCCAGGCCGGCCACCAGGAAGAAGAACGCCATCAGCCCGGAGTTCACCCATTCGTGCAGGTCAGCGGCGATGCCCTTGCTGCCGAGCCGCATCGAGAGCTCCGTGCCCCAGAACGCCTGGTACGCCGAGGGGTCACCGTTCGCCCAGGCCAGCGCCACGATCGTTGCCGCGAGCAGCACCGACGCGCTGCCGGTCTCGGTGCGCAGGAACTGGCGCAGCGGCGTCTGGCGGCTCCGCCCCCACACCGTCCGCAGCGAGAACTGCGGCGCGGGCGCCTCGATTTGGCTCATTTATTGATCCTCTCCCAGCACCCCGGCCACTCGCCAATCCTGTTCCCGCACGTCAGAAGCGTCCCACCAAGATCAGCCATCAGCCTGAGACCAAGGAGCCACCTGAACACCATTTTTCGTTCCTTGAAACACCCATCCGTCTAAATCGGGCTTAGCCCCGGTACCCGTCTGGTCCGCTGTCGCACGGCGCCCCGCAGGCGGCTGCGGGCGTTGCGTTCCCCTGTCAAGCCACCAGCATCGGCTTCCGGGCCAGGCGCCGTTTTGCACGATCGTCAGGAAGCCGAGGAGGGCTTGCATGGGCTTGATCCGTCGTCCGCTTCGCGGCGGCGCCATCGCCGTGCTGGGGCTGGCAATGACAGCGATGCTGGGCGCATTCGCGACCTCGGCGCTGGCATCCGGCCCGGCCGGGCCACGCTACGTCGCGCTGAGCGGGAACCCGGCGGCCACCGGTGCCGCCAGGACCGGCAGCTTCAGCAGCTCGCAGATGTCGATCCAGGTGGCGCTGGCGCCCCGGAACCTGGTCGGGCTGCAGCGGCTGCTGCGCAACCTCTACACCCCGGCCAGCAAGAAGTATGAGCACTGGCTGGCCAAGGGCGCGTTCGACAAGCGCTTCGGCCCTGCCGCGGCGACCACGGCGGCCGTGGACCACTACCTGGCGCAGAGCGGCCTGACATCACGAACTCGGGGTCACCGTTCCTGGTGAGCGCCGTCGGGTCCAGCCAGCGGGTGGCCGCCGCATTCGACACCACGCTCGCCATGTACCAGGGCGCCCGCGGCACCCGGTTCTACGCGAACGCCACCACGGCGCGGCTGCCCGCCTCGCTCGCGTCGAACGTGCTGGGCGTGATCGGGCTCAACAACGCCGTGCGCGAGCACGACATGGTCCAGCGGGCGGTGTCCACGGTGCGCCCGGCGGGGCGCTCGGCGGCAACGTCGTCCGCGGCCAGCGCCAGCTGCGAGACCGCGTACCCGACCGACGAGCAGCTGTTCGACTTCTACAACGACGGCACCTCCCTCGCGACCGGTTACGGCGCCGGGCCGGGCTGCAGCGGCCTGACGCCGACGCAGGCCAACTCGATCTACGACGCGCCGCACGTGGGCGCAAAGGGCAAGGGCAGGGGCGTCACCCTGGCCGTGTTCGAGCTCTCCGCCTACAAGGCGTCCGACATCGGCCACTGGGCACACACCGTCTACGGCAAAAGCTTCACCCCGCCGCTGCAGAACGTGAACGTGGACGGCGGCCCGCTGCACCCGGTCTGCCCGAAGGGCGACACCTGCCCGGCGGCCGAGCAGGGCTACGCCGGCGACATCGAGGTCGACGCCGACATCGAGACCCAGCTCACGATCTCGCCCGACGCGGCGGACATCATCGTGTACAACGCCCCCAACGACGAGACCGGGCAGACCGAGCTCGCCGAGTACACCCGGATCGCCAACGACGACAGCGCGTCGTCGGTCAGCTCCAGCTGGGGCGAGTGCGAGAGCGAGCTCGGCGCGGCCATGGCCAAGGCCGAGGACGTGGTCTTCGAGCAGATGGCGACGCAGGGCCAGAGCATGTTCGCGTTGGCGGGCGACAACGGCGCGTTCGACTGCGGCACCACCCCGCAGACCCTCGCCGTCGACGATCCCGAATCTCAGCCCTGGGTGACCAGCGTGGGCTGCACGTCGCTGCAGACCGACAACCCGGGCACCACGGCGCACCCGGCCTACCCGGCGGGCGTGGAGAGCGTCTGGAACGTCGACAGCCTTTGCGACGAGAGCACCGACGAGGGCGGCGATACCGGGCTGTTCTGGTGCAACACCACCGGCGCGGGCGGCGGCGGATCCAGCAGCTTCTGGGGCCGGCCGTGGTACCAGGCGGGCCCGGGGGTGAACAACGCGTTCACCACGCTCGGCAACGGCACGACCCAGTGCGCGTTCGCCGCGGCGGGCACGCCATGCCGTGACGTGCCCGACGTCTCGGCCAACGCCGACGAGTTCACGCCGTACGCCGAGTACTGCACCGGCAGCTCCGAGACGCCGAACAGCCTCTGCGCGACGTTCAGTGCCAGCGAGCCCGCGCCCGGCTGGTTCGGCATCGGCGGGACCAGCCTGTCGTCCCCGCTGTGGTCCGGGATCGCCGCGGATCGCGACAGCTACCAGGGCCACCGCAGCGGGAACTTCAACCCGATGCTGTACCGGCTGCTGCAGGCCGGTCCGGGCCTGTACTTCCACGACATCACCGGCGGCGGGCAGACCACCCTCAACAACGGCTTCTTCCCGACCACGCCGGGATACGACGAGGCCACCGGCATCGGCACCCCGAGGATGTCGCCGCTGATCATCAGGAAGGCATGAGCCGAGGTATCGGCGGGCCCTGTCACGCCCCGGCGTGACAGGGCCCGCTGGCCGTGGCTGCCCCGCCGGCACCGGATAGGGTTGACCGGTGCCCTTGACCAGGAAGGCCGCCGATCGCGCGGGGGGGCCCGGTGCCGGGGAACCGCGCCAGGTGGCCGGCGGCCACGACTTCGTGGTGGTCGCCAGCAGGCTTCCCGTCGACCGGGTCGGCGAAGACGGCCAGCCCCCGGAGGTGCAGTGGCGGCCAAGCCCCGGCGGGCTGGTCACCGCTCTCGAGCCGGTCATGGCCGAAGCCAACGGCGTCTGGATCGGGTGGCCCGGATCGGCGGGCCCGGCGCCGGAGCCGTTCGGCGTCGGCGGCATGCACCTGGTCAGCGTCGGCCTGTCCGCCGATGAGGTCCGTGACTTCTACGAGGGCTTCAGCAACGCCACGCTGTGGCCGCTGTATCACGACGTGATCGCGCCGCCGATGTTCCGCCGCCCGTGGTGGGACGCGTACGTGACGGTCAACCGCCGCTTCGCCGAGGCGGCGGCCGGGCAGGCGGCGCCCGGCGCGACCGTGTGGGTGAACGACTACCAGCTGCAGCTCGTCCCGGGGATGCTCCGCGAGATCCGCCGTGACGTGCGCATCGGCTTCTTCAACCACATCCCGTTCCCCGGCTACGAGATCTTCGCCCAGCTGCCCTGGCGCCGCCAGATCGTCGAGGGCCTGCTCGGCGCGGACCTGCTGGGCTTCCAGCGGCACAGCGACGCGGCGAACTTCCTGCTGGCCTGCCGCCGGGCCGCGGGGATGACCACGCGGGGGTCGCTGGTCAGGGTCCCGCCCCGGGACGCCGGCGCCGGGACGCGGGAGGTCCGGGCCGGCGCGTTCCCGGTCTCGATCGACGCGGCGGCCTTCGGCAGGCTGGCCAGCCGTGAGGACGTCAGGAAACGGGCCACCGTGATCCGCAACGCGCTGGGCGAGCCCGAGGTCGTCCTGCTCGGCGTCGACCGGCTCGACTACACCAAGGGCATACTGCACCGCCTGCACGCCTTCAGCGAGCTGCTGGACGAGGGCCGGCTGCGGTCACCGGGGTCGGTGCTCATCCTGGTCGCCAGCCCCAGCAGGGAGCGCGTCGAGCAGTACCGGCTGCTGCGCGACGAGGTGGAGGTCACGGTCGGCCGGATCAACGGGCAGCACGGCGAGCTGGGCAGCCCGCCCGTGCACTACCTGCACCAGTCCTACCCCCGGGAGGAGATGGCCGCGCTGTACCTGGCCGCCGACGTGATGCTGGTGACCTCGCTGCGCGACGGCATGAACCTCGTGGCGAAGGAGTACGTCGCCTGCCGGGACGACGAGAGCGGGGCGCTGGTGCTGAGCGAGTTCACCGGGGCAGCCGACGAGCTTGTCGGCGCCTTCCTGGTGAACCCGCACGACATCGAGGGGCTCAAGGACGCGATCGTCCGCGCGGCGACGATATCGCCGCCAGAGGCCAGGCGCCGGATGCGCGCGATGCGCAGGCGGGTTTACGACAACGACGTCGCCCACTGGGCGGCGAGCTTCCTGGCCGCGCTGAAGCAGGCGCCCGGCCCGGGGTAGCCGCAGGCCGCCCGCCACGGGACGCCCC
>JASHPR010000331.1 GCA_030038015.1 Streptosporangiaceae bacterium | reverse complement strand
GCTCGGGATGGTGCGCCGGCAGCCCGCCTAGCCGTGAGGCAATCGGCGTGACCGTCGCCGTGGCCGGCCCGCGCGCGGCGAAGGGAACGGCCGGCAGCTCCTCCGCGGGCAGGCAGAGCCTGGCGGCCTGCTCGTCGTCCGGGGCGACATGCCGGCGCCGCGGGTCGAAGACCCACTCGGCGGCCTGCGACCGGCCGCCAGCGGTGAACATGACCTGCACCTGCCAGTTCCCGTCGGCTCTCTTCCAGGAGTCCCACCTGGCATCGTCGGCGGCAGCGCCCAGCTGGGTGAGCCGCTCGCCGACGATGTCGCCGAGCCGCGGCCCGGGCCCGGAATCCCCGGGGCTGCGCACCGTCGCCCGCTGTGCCTCCTGAGCCCGGTACTCGCGCTCGGCGAGGACGGGGCCCTCGAAGCGGCGCACCCGCTCGACCGGGACCCCCGCCGCGTCGGCGATCTCATCGGCCGTCTCTCCGGCGCGGATACGGTCCTGGATCTCCTTGGGTCGCAAGGGACTCTCCACCTCTATTTCGTACTGGGCGAGCCGGGAGAACTGGCCGCGAGCCACAGCCCTCAGGCGGTCATCAATGGGCAGCGAGAAACGCCCGGCCCGTCCCGGCACCCTGAGGACGGCATAGCTGCCATCCTCGCTGACTGCGACGAGGCGCAACTCGTGCATCGGCGTCCCTTCCGCGCTGCCCGGCCGCGCGGAGGCGTAGCTCGGACCTCCCCCGTCACGAGTCTGACGGTTGCGGCCCCGTCGTGGCCAGCACCTCGCCCGGCATGTCCCGCATGAGCATGTGTTATTCGTGTCCTGGCCCTTGGTCACCGCGGGCAGGCGCTCGCTGGCAGCGTATTGACGCCCGGCGGGCCCGGGGCACCGAACTCCGATAATCGCTTCCCGCCCCGGCTGCCCCGGCGCCCTGCCCCGCGCCCTGCCCCGGGGGGCGCCGGCGGCCCGTCGCCTGCGCGCTCATCTCCGCCCCGTCACCGGAGCACTCACCTGCGGCTTTGCTCTTGTTATCCTCATCTTCATGCCAATGCCGCCGCGCTGCAGCGCGCCAATGCTGGCAACTTCAGGGCTGCCCGCGCCCGCCAGATGCGCAGTGATCACGCTCACTGCCGGGCCGGGCGCGGCGCGCGAGACGGGCTTGCCGGGTGCCCCGGGCTGAGCGGACCGCCGTGGCGGTGGCCGAGGCGCCGGCCGCCGCCCGCGCGGATCCCCTTGGCCTGGAGATCGCTGACGTGGTCTCGCAACTGCGCCGCGCGATGCGCCGCGCCGCCAGGGCGGCCGGGCGGGACGGCACGCTGCCGGGCGGGCTTTCGGTCGCCCAGCTGGAGCTGCTGTCCTGCCTGGCCGACAACCCGGGGGCCCGGCCCGGCCAGCTGGCGCGCCTGCTCCGGCTGGCACCCAGCTCGGTCGCCACGCTGGTCTACGGCCTGCGGCGGGCCGGCCTGGTCAGCCGGACCGGGGGGCAGCTCGACCGCCGGACCGCGTCGCTGCTGCTGACCCCGGAGGGGACCGCGATGGTCGGCCGCTGGCAGCAGGTCAACGAGCACATCCTGCAGGCGGCGATCACCAGCCTCGGGCCCGCCAGCCGCGGCGCGCTCGCCGCCGCGCTGCCCGGCCTCCGCGAGCTGACGGGAGCCGTGGACGCGCTGGCCGATGAGCCGTCTGGCGAGCCGGAGACGCCCGGCGCCTGACGGCCCGGCCGCGCGAGCGTATCGTCACCGCCCATTCACGGACCTCACGTAGGCTCTCTCGCTATGCGCATCGACGCGGTCTTCGGCGCCATCGGGCGCTTCGCGATCCGGTTCCGCTGGCTTGTCGCCCTGGCCTGGATAGCCGCGGCGGTCGCCGCGGCCACCCAGCTGCCGTCGCTCAGCAGCGTGTCGCAGCCGAACAACATCAAGTTCCTGCCGGCCAGCGCGCCCAGCGAGCATGCGGCGGTGCTCGCCGCGCCGTTCGGCACCGCCGGCCTGGAGCCGATCCCGGTCGTGGCGGCCCGCACCGCCGCGCCGCTCACCCCGGCCGACGTGACGGCCGTGACCGGGCTGCAGAGCCGGCTGGTGTCGGTCTCCGGCGTCAGCAAGGTGCTGGACGCGGGAGTCTCGCCCGACGGGCATGCGGAGCAGCTCGTCGTGCTGGCCCAGCTCAACGGGGGCAACCCGGATGCCGCGCTCGACCTGGTCGACGCGCTGCGCGCCCAGGTCGCGCGCGCCGCGCTGCCGGCCGGGTTGCAGGTTCACCTGGCGGGCGACGTCGCCGCGGCCGTCGATCAGCAGAAGGCCACCGGCTCCACCGGGGCCAGGGTGGAAGAGCTGTCGCTGCTGTTCATCATCGTCCTGCTGGTGCTGATCTTCCGGTCGCTGACCCTGGCCCTGACGACCCTGGTCCCGCCGCTGCTCTCGTTCACGATCGCCGGCCCGCTGGTCGCCGAGGCCGCCGAGCACGGGCTGCAGGTGTCGTCCATCGCCCAGTTCCTGATGATCGTCCTGGTCCTGGGGGCAGGCACCGACTACGGGCTGTTCCTGGTGTTCCGGGTCCGCGAGGAACTCAGGGCCAGCCCGCACGAGGCGGCAGGGGCGAGGTACCCCGGCTCGGCGGGCCTGGCCGGCAGCCTCGGCAGCGACCTGATCCACGCCAGGGAACCGGCGAGGGACGCGATCGTCCGGTCCGTCACCAGGGTCGGCGAGTCGATCACGTTCTCCGCCGCCACGGTGATCGCCGCGGTCCTGACCCTGCTGCTCGCCAGCTTCTCGTTCTACTCCGGCCTCGGCGCGCCATTCGCGATCGCCATCGGCGTCACGCTGCTCGCCGCGCTGACGCTGCTGCCCGCGCTGCTGTCCATCCGGCTGTCGCTCCTGGCCATGAAGCGCTCGCTGTTCGCCTCGATGCACTTCTGGCCGTTCCGCGGCCGGCCGAAGCTCGTGCCGTGGGACATCCAGGGCAGCGGCAAGCCGGGCGCGTGGGGCCAGATCGCCGGCCGTATCGTCCGGCAGCCGGTGCCGACGCTGCTCGCGGGCGTCATCTTCTTCGGGGCGCTGGGGTCCGCGGTGTACGGCTACAAGGCCGCGGGGTTCGGCGGCAACACCGCGCCGCCGGCCGGCAGCGACTCCGCCGCCGGCCAGGCGCTGCTGACCAAGTACTTCCCGCAGTCCGCGGCCAACCCGACCAGCCTGATCTTCCGGTTCCGCACCCCGGCGTGGCAGGACTCGGCGCCGCTCGCCCGCGCCGCCAGCGAGCTCGCGGCGAGCGGGCTGTTCACGCAGGTGACCGGGCCGCTCAACCCGACGGGAGCGGTGCTGGCCCCCGCCGAGTACACCGCCCTGCACGCGGCACTCGGCCCGGCCAGGGCGCTGCCGCCGGTCCCGCCGCCGGGCCTCAGGGTGCCAGCCGGCGCATACGAGGCCTACCGCGCGACCTCGAACTACGTCAGCCCGGACGGCCTGACGGTGCAGTACTCCACCAGCCTGCGGGCGGGTGACCCGGGCAGCACGGCGGCGATGAACGCGGTGCCCGCGATCCGCGCCGAGACGGCGACGGTCGCCGCGTCGGTCGGCGCAACCGACTCCGGGGTGGGCGGTGAGGCGCCGGCGCTCTACGACATCAGCAGCATCTCCAACAGTGACCTCAAGCACATCATCCCGATCGCGATCGTGGCCATCGGCGTCCTGCTCGCGCTGGTGCTGCGCAGCCTGGTGGCGCCGCTCTACCTGATCGCGTCGGTCGGGGTCTCCTACCTGGCCGCGCTCGGCCTCTCCGTGCTGATCTTCATCAAGATCGGCGGGAGCGGGGGGCTGGTGTTCTTCATGCCGTTCCTGATGTTCATCTTCCTGCTGGCGCTCGGCGAGGACTACAACATCCTGGTGATGACCCGGATCCGGGAGGAGGCCCGCGCGCACCGGCTGCGGGAGGCGGTCAGGATCGCGCTGAGCCGGACCGGCACCACGGTGACCTCGGCGGGCCTGGTGCTGGCCGGGACCTTCGTGGTGCTGACCATCGCGGCCGGCGGCGGGTCGGGCGGCTCCCAGATCCGTGACATCGGGCTCGGCCTGGCCCTCGGCGTGCTGATGGACACCTTCCTGGTCCGCACGCTGCTGGTGCCGTCCACGGTGGTGCTGCTCGGCAGGTGGAACTGGTGGCCGTCGCCGATGTGCCGGGATCGCGGGGAGCTTCCGCCCGCCGCAGCCGAGCCGCCCGCAGCGGCGCCGCCTGCCCCGCAGGCGCCC
>JASHPR010000330.1 GCA_030038015.1 Streptosporangiaceae bacterium | reverse complement strand
CACGCTGTTCCGCGAGATCGACCAGATCGGTGTGCGGGACGGCGCCAACCTGGAGGTGGCCGGCTATGACTTCGCGCCCACCTTCTCTATCTGGACCACAATCGAGGAATGCCTCAACCCGCCGGTGATCTGGGAGGCCGGCCGGGGCTGGTTCACCACCGAGCCGTTCAGTGAGCCCGAGACCTTCACCTTTCCGGCCGGGATCGGCCCGGTCGAGTGCGTCAACGTGGAGCACGAGGAAGTTCTGCTGATCCCGCGCTGGATCAACGCACGGCGCGTAACGTTCAAGTACGGACTGGGGTCGGAGTTCATCGGCGTGCTGCAGACGCTGCACAAGCTCGGCCTCGATGCCACCGACCCGGTCACGGTCGGCGGCGCGTCGGTGTCGCCGCGCGATGTGGTCGCCGCCTGTCTGCCGGACCCGGCCACGCTCGGCGCCAAGATGACCGGCCTGACCTGCGCGGGAACCTGGGTGACGGGCACCGGGACCGGCGGCGCGCCGCGCGAGGTCTACCTGCACCACGTCGTGGACAACGCGTGGTCGATGGCCGAGTACGGGTCCCAGGCGGTCGTCTGGCAGACCGCGGTCAACCCGGTGGTGGCGCTGGAGCTGATCGACTCCGGGGCCTGGTCGGGCATTGGCGTGCTCGGCCCCGAGGCGCTCCCCCCGCAGCCGTTCCTTGACCTGCTCACCGAGTACGGCTCACCGTGGGCATGCGAGGAAAGGACTCCCTCGCGGACGTGAGGATCCATGAAAATCCTGAACGGGTAGCTCGTGGCGGATGAAACGGAGGAGGCTCCAGATGGATGACTTGCAGAACTTCGTAGGCGGGCGGGACACGGACTTCGCGTACGACAAGCGCCTGGACCTGATCGACCCCAGCACCGGGGAGGTGTTCGCCACCGCCCCCGCCTCTGGCGAGGATGAGGTCAACGCGGCGTTCGCCGCGGCCTCGGACGCGTTCGAGGGCTGGCGGGACGCCACGCCGTCCGAGCGCAGCCTGGCGCTGCTGCGGATCGCGGACACGCTGGAGGCGCACGCCGAGCAGCTGGTCGCCATCGAGTCGCAGAACACCGGCAAGCCGATCGGGCTGACCATGTCCGAGGAAATCCCGCCGATGATCGACCAGATCAGGTTCTTCGCGGGCGCGGCGCGGGTGCTCGAGGGCCGCTCGGCCGGGGAGTACATGTCCGGGTTCACCTCGTACATCCGGCGCGAGCCGGTCGGGGTGTGCGCCGCGGTGACGCCGTGGAACTACCCGATGATGATGGCGGTCTGGAAGTGGGCGCCCGCGCTCGCGGCCGGCAACACGATGGTGCTCAAGCCGTCGGACACCACCCCGGCGTCCACGCTGCTCATGGCGCAGCTGATGAGCGAGCACCTGCCGCCCGGGGTGTTCAACGTGGTCTGCGGCGACCGCGACACCGGCCGGCTGCTGGTCTCGCACCCGGTGCCGCAGATGGTGTCGATCACCGGCAGCGTGCGCGCGGGCCGGGAGGTGGCGGCGGCGGCCGGGCAGAACCTGAAGCGCGTGCACCTGGAGCTCGGCGGCAAGGCGCCGGTCGTGGTGTTCGACGACGCGGACCCGGCCAAGGCGGCCGAGGCGATCGCGGCCGCCGGCTACTTCAACGCCGGCCAGGACTGCACCGCGGCCACCCGGGTGCTCACCGCCCCCGGGGTGCACGACGGCTTCGTCGCCGCCCTGGTCGAGCAGGCCGAGAGCCAGACCGTGGGCGGGCCGGACGTCACCGAGGCCGACTTCGGGCCGCTGAACAACGCCACCCAGATGGAGCGGGTGTCCGGGTTCATCCAGCGGCTGCCCGACCACGCCCGGGTGCTGGCCGGCGGCCACCGGACCGGGGATCGCGGTTACTTCTTCGAGGCCAGCGTGGTCGACGGGCTGCACCAGGACGACGAGATCATCCAGAACGAGGTGTTCGGGCCGGTGATCACGGTGCAGCAGTTCAGCGACGAGGACGAAGCGCTGCGCTGGGCGAACGGCACCGAGTACGGGCTGGCCTCGTCGGTGTGGACCCGCGACCACGGCCGGGCGATGCGGATGTCGCGGCGGCTGGACTTCGGCTGCGTGTGGATCAACACGCACATCCCGATCGTCGCCGAGATGCCGCACGGCGGCTTCAAGCAGTCCGGCTACGGCAAGGACCTGTCCATGTACGGGTTCGAGGACTACACGCGGATAAAGCACGTGATGTCGTCGCTCGACTGACCCGGCCCGCGGGGGGCTCCGCCACCCGCGCACCCGCACCCCCAGAACCGCATACCTGCAGCGGCCGCCCCCCGCGCACCCCCAAACCGCCCGGCGGCGCAGGCCCCGGGGACACGGCGTCCGTCCTCCGCGTAGGGTCGGATGCCGTGTCCCTCCGCGAGCTCGTGATCCTCGGAACGGCCAGCCAGGCGCCCACGCGCAGCCGCAACCAGAACGGTTACCTGCTGCGCTGGGACGCCGATGGCCTGCTGTTCGACCCGGGCGAGGGAACCCAGCGGCAGATGCTGTTCGCCGGGGTCACGGCGAGCCACATCACCCGGGTCTGCATCACGCACTTCCACGGTGATCACTGCCTGGGCCTGCCCGGCGTGCTCCAGCGGATGTCCCTGGACCAGGTCGGCCACACCGTCGAGGCCTGCTACCCGGCGGAAGGCCAGGAGTACTTCGCCAGGCTCCGGCACGCCGCCGTGTTCCGGGAGGTGACGAACCTGCGGGAGCACCCGGTCGACGGCGAGGGCCCGGTCGCTGAGACCCCCGAGTTCCTGCTGGAGACCAGGCGGCTGTCGCACACCGCCCCGGCCATCGGCTACCGGCTGACCGAGCCCGGCGGGCGCCGGATGCTGCCCGGGAAGCTCGCCGCCCTGGGCATCGCCGGGCCCGACGTCGGGCGGCTGCTGCACGAGGGCAGCCTCGCCGTCGGCGGCCGCGTCGTGACCCTGGAGCAGGTGAGCGAGCCGAGGCCGGGCCAGCGGTTCGCCTTCGTCATGGACACGCGCCTGTGCGACGGCGCGTTCGCGCTCGCCGACCGGGCGGACATGCTGGTCTGCGAGTCCACTTTCGCCAACGCCGACGCCGCGCTGGCGCGCGAGTACGGGCACCTGACCGCGGGGCAGGCCGGGCGGATCGCCGCCGAGGCCGGTGCCCGGCTGCTCGTGCTGACCCACTTCTCGCAGCGCTACGACCCGAGCGACAGCCAGCGCCTTGCCGGGGAGGCGGCAGCGGCCTTCGCCGGCGAGGTGGTGCTGGCCCGCGACCTGGACCGGATCGAGGTCCCGCCCAGGCTGTAGCTGGCCGGGTACGCGGGTCTGGAACGCCGGTCTAGTAGCGGGGAAGCCTGTCAGTCAATACGACTGACAGGCTTCCCCGCTCATAGCCTCCAGGGGCACCGGGGCAGCGCGTTCCGGTTACCTGGCCGACGCTTCTAGCTAGAACGGGTACGCGGGTCTAGAACGGGTACGCGGGCAGGTCGCCGCGAACCGTCACCCACTGGGTCTCGGTGAACGCCTCCAGGTTGGCGCGCGCGCCGCCGAGCCGCCCGCCGTTGCCGGACGCGCCGACGCCGCCGAACGGGATCGTCGCCTCATCGGCAACGGTCTGGTCGTTGATGTGCACCAGGCCGGCCGGGATCCGCTCGGCGATCTCCATACCCCGGTACACGTCCCTGGTCAGGATGCCCAGCGAGAGCCCGTACTCGGTGCCGGCGGCCAGCTCGACGGCCTCGTCGACGGAATCGAAGCCAACCACCGGCGCCACCGGGCCGAAGATCTCCTCGGCGTAGGCCGGCGCCGACACCGGCACGTCGGCGAGCACGGTCGGGCGGTAGAACAGGCCCTCGTAGGTCCCGCCGGTCAGCAGCGCCGCTCCCGCGTCGACGGTAGCGGTGACGATCCGGTGCACGTTGTCCCGCTGCCGCTCGTCGATCAGCGGTCCCAGCGCCACCTGCTGGGTGAACGGGTCGCCGACCGGCAGGCGCTCGGCGCGGGCCGCGAGCGCCGACGCGTACTCCTTGGCGATCGAGTTCTGCACCAGGTGGCGGCTGGTCGACATGCAGATCTGGCCCTGGTGGATGAACGAGCCGAACGCGCCGACCGAGGTGGCCTGGTCCACGTCCACGTCGTCCAGGACGATCAGCGCCGAGTTCCCGCCCAGCTCCAGGTGCACCCGCTTGAGGTGCTCGCCGGCCAGCGTGGCCACCGCCCGGCCGGCCCTGGTGGATCCGGTGAACGCGATGATCCGGATCGCGGGATCGGTGATCAGCGCCTCGCCCGTGTCCGCGCCGCCGGGCAGGACGTGCAGCACCCCGGCCGGCAGCCCGGCCCGCTCGAACATCTCGGCCAGCAACGCGCCGCCGGTGACCGAGGTGCGCGGGTCGGGCTTGAGGATGACCGTGTTGCCCAGCGCGAGCGCGGGCGCGACCGAGCGGATGGACAAGATGGTGGGGACGTTGAACGGCGCGATGACGCCGACCACCCCGGCCGGAACCCGGCGGGCGAAGCTCAGCTGCGGATGCTGCGTGCGGAGCAGCTCGCCGTAGGGCTGCGACGCCAGCGCCGCGGCCTCATAGCACTCCTCGGAGGAGACGTGCACCTGCAGGTCGCCCAGGGGCGGGATAGCGCCGGTCTCGCGGGACAGCCAGGCCTTGATCTCATCGGCATGCTCGATCCACAGATCGCCGGCCCGGCGCAGCACGGCGGCCCGCTCGGTGTACGGGGCTGCCGCCCAGGACCGCTGGGCCTGCCCGGCCAATTCCGCTGCCCGGCGTACGTCGGCCGGCGTGGCGCGGCCGATCCGGCCCAGTTCCGCGCCGGTGGCCGGCTCGGTCACCGGGTAGTCGCCGCCGGAGCCGTCCACCCAGCCGCCCGAGTAGACCTTGCCGTGCCAGCTGCCGGTATCCAACAGCCCCATGGACGATCCCTCGCCTTCTCTGCCGCCATGGCGCGGCCAATGGCCCGCACGTTGCTCGCAAAGCAAACAGCTGTGCGCTCAGCGGCCGTCTCGTAGTCCGATCATCCCCGGGGGTGGCGGCGGCTTGTCAACCGCTTCACCGTCAGTTCACCCCAGTAAGATCGGGCGGGTGCTGGACGACGCCGAAGTCAACCGGATCCTCGTGATTGTCGCGCACCCAGATGACGTGGATTTCGGTGCCGCGGGGACCGTGGCGCTCTGGACCGACGCCGGGATCAAGGTCGTCTACTGCATTGTCACCGACGGGGACGCGGGCGGCAGTGACCGCGGCATATCCCGGCCCGGCATGGCCACGCTGCGCCGCGGCGAGCAGACCGCGGCCGCCGACGAGGTGGGCGTGCGCGACCTGGTCTTCCTCGGCTATCCGGACGGTCAGGTGGAGGCCACGCTCGGCCTGCGCCGTGACCTCGCCCGGGTGATCAGGCAGGTCCGCCCGGACCGGGTGGTCTGCCCGTCTCCGGAACGCGACTACGTCCGGCCGGGCGTCAGCCACCCCGATCACCGCGCGGTGGGCTCGGCCGCCCTGGACGCGGTTTACCCGGACGCCCGCAACCCGTTCGCGTTTCCCGAACTGCTCGGCGACGAGGGTCTGGAGCCCTGGGTCGTGCGCGAGGTATGGGTGAGCGCCACCAGCGCGGCCACGCACTACGTGGACATAACCGAGACCTTCCCGCGCAAGATGGCGGCGCTGCGCGCGCACGTCAGCCAGACCGGCCAGCGGGACGACCTCGAGGACATGCTGCGGCAGCGCCTGGCCCAGTCCGCGGCGCGGGGCGGGCTGCCTGAGGGGAGCCTGGCCGAGGCGTTCCGGGTCGTCGACACCGGCTGAGCGGAAGCCTGCGCGGCCCGGGGCGGCTGGCCCGCAGGTGCCAGGTCGAGCCGCCGCTTACAGGCCCCATAGGCTGAAGAACCACATCCGGAACATCCACCAGCTCGGCAGCCAGGGAGGCGGACCTGGCGGTCTGCGGTCGGGCGGTGGTGCCGAGCTGATGGTTGCCGAGATGAGGCTTCCGTCCGTGGCAATGAGGGTGTATCGGCCGAATGCATCGCTGACCGTGCAGCCAGCGAAGGTCGCGACGCCGTTCGTGGCGGTGACCGGGTTGGTGGTGCAGCTGAGTGTCGCCCCGCCGCCGGGCTGGTAGGCGATTGCCAGGGTCACGGCGCTGGAGTCCCCGGTCACCACGTTGCCAGCAGAATCCTCGACAAAGACCGTGATCGGGGTAGACCAGGTTGTCCCGCCGTCGCCGTCCGGCTGGGTGGCGAAGGCGAGCTGGGTGGCCACCCCCGCCGTGATGCTGATGGTGCTGCTGGTCGCCGATGCCAGGCCTCCATCGGTAGCTGTGAGGGTGTAGCTGCCAGCCTCGCCGGTGATCTCGCAGCCGGCGAAGGACGCCACCCCGGCCGAGGCGGTGACCGGGTTGGCCGTGCAGCTGAGCGTGGCCCCGCTGCCGGGCTGGGAAGCGATCGCCAGGGTCACCGCGCTGGAGTCCCCCGTCACCACGTTGCCGCCGGAATCCTCCACGGAAACCTCGGGCTGGGTGGCCAGGGCTGCCCCGTTGGCGCCGCCACCAGGCTCGGCGGTGAAGGCGAGCTGCACCGCCGCGCCCACGGCGACGGAGAAGGTGCCGCTGATCGCGGAGGTCAGATTTCCGTCGGTTGCGGTCAGCGTGTAGGTACCAGCCTTGCCGGTGATCTCGCAGCCGGCGAAGGACGCCACGCCGGCCGAGGCGGTGACCGGGTTGGCCGTGCAGCTGAGCGTGGCCCCGCTGCCGGGCTGGGAAGCGATCGCCAGGGTCACCGCGCTGGAGTCCCCCGTCACCACGTTGCCAGCGGAATCCTCCACGGAAACCTGGGGCTGGGTGGACCAGACTGTGCCGTCGGTGCCGCCGCCCGGCTCGGCGGTGAAGGCGAGCTGGGTCGCTGACCCTGCGCGGACGGTGATGGTCTGCTGCACCTGGGCCGCGGCCGCGTACCCGTCACCGCCGGCCTGGTTGGCATCGATCACGCAGCTGCCCGCGGCCAGGTAATTCACCGTGCTGCCGTCCGTGCCCGACACCGAGCAGACCCCCGGCCCGCTGCTGGCATCGACCGAGAACACCACCGGCTGGCCAGAGCCGCCGCCGGTGGCGGACAGCGTCACCGACTCGCCGACGGTGCCCGGGCC
>JASHPR010000329.1 GCA_030038015.1 Streptosporangiaceae bacterium | reverse complement strand
ACCTGCCCGGCGGTGCGGGTGAGCGCCAGCCAGCGCTGGTAGACCTCGCGCGCCGCCGCGGTGTCCACGGCAATATCGCCGTGCCGGTCAGCGGCGCCGGCCGGGCGGACCCGGACGGCCTGGTGCCAGCAGTGCATCCCCGATATCGGGTCGGGATGCACCGGGAAGGTCAGGTTCTGGTGGACGCCGGTGTCGCTCCACCAGAACCGCTGGGTGTCCGGGTCGGCCGAGGCATACGGCCGGACCGGAGCTCGGCGTTCCATCCGCCAGCCGCCGGCGTCGCGGCTCAGGCCGACGGTTGCGGCCATCGCGCCCGCGGCGCGCGGGCCGCCGTCGAGCCGCCACCGGCCCATGTGATGGCTGCAGGCCACGACGCCCGGGCGGATTCCCTCGGTGATCCACGCCTTGGCCACGAAGTAGCCGATCTCGGTCTCCACCCTGACCAGGTCCCCCGTCACGGAGACGCCGAACCGGGCGGCGTCGGACGGGTGGATCCACACCGGGTTGGTGTGCGCCAGCTCGTCCAGCCACTTGGCGTTCGCCGAGCGGGTGTGGATCTGGGTGGGCAGCCGGAACGTGGACAGCAGCACCACCTGGCCCGGTGCCAGGCGATCCGGGTGCACGTGGCTCTTGATGTAGCCGGGCAGGGCGTGCTCGGGCCATCCCCACGCCGCGAGCGTGGACGACCAGAACTCCAGCCGCCCGGACGGGGTGGGAAAGCCCCGCAGCACCTCGCCGTCGACCTGCACCCCGGCGGCCCGCCGTCCTTCCCCGTCGGGCCCGGGCGCGCCCACCGGGACGATGTTCGGCCCGGCCGGCCGGGCGGCGGCGCTGTAGACCCGGCCGGTGGCGGTGACCGTGATGTCCCCGAGCTCGCTGGCGGGCACGGGCTGCTCGTGCAGGGCACCGTTCCCGCTGGAGATCTCGAACGCTCCGTAACGGCGCATCCACTGCAGCGGCGTGAGGCCCTCGGCGGCGGCGCGCTCCGGCAGCCCGGGCACCGAGTGCTCGAACATCCAGCCGTAGTACTCGTCGACGGTGAGCTTCTCTCCCGGCCTGGCCCTGGATTCGTGGTACCGGCGGATGCCGAGCGAGCCGTCCGGGTCGATCCGCCAGGACAGCTCGGTCCAGAACTCGTTCTCCTCCCACACCTCGCCGGGATTCACCTGCCGGGAGTCGGTGATGTGCTCGCCGAGCCGCTCCCGCGCGGCGCGCAGCACCGGCTGGCGGAAGCCGATCCACTGCCCGTTGTACTGCTCGTAGGAGTGCGTGTCGTGCCGCTCCGGGCCGTGGCCCATGGGCAGCACGTAGTCGGCGAAGTAGGCCGACTCGCTCCAGGTCGGGGTCAGCGCCACGAAGCAGCCGACCTTGCTCTCGTCGGTCAGCACCTCCATCCACGACAGGCCGTCCGGGTTGGTCCACACCGGGTTGTAGACCCGGATGAAGTACGTGTCCAGCCGGCCACGCCCGTCGGCCAGGAAGTGCGGCAGCAGGAAGCTCATCTCGTTCTGCGCCAGCGGGTACTCCAGTGGCCAGGACAGGTCCTGCCACACCGCGGGGTGCGGGGGCACGTGGATCGGCTGCGGCACGAACTTGTTCCACGCGTTGGGGAACGTGCCGCCCTCGGTGGCGACGGCGCCGAGCAGCGCCGAGATCAGGAACAGGGTGCGCGAGACCTGCCAGCCGCCCAGGTTCCCGGCCGCCGCCGACCGCCAGCTGTGGCAGGCGAACCGGGTCCCGGCCCCGGCGACGACGTCGGCCACCTCCGCGAGCACGGCGGCGCCGATCCCGGACTCGGCCGCCGCGTAGCCGAACGTGAACTCCGCGTACAGGCCGGCCAGCACCTCCTCGAAGTGCTCGAACGTCTGCGCCTCACCGGGGTGGCACGCGGCCAGGTAGTCGGCCCAGTTCCACCACCGGCGGACGAACTCCCGGTCGTACCGGCGGGTCTGGATCAGGTGGTTGGCGATCGCCAGGTTGATCGCTGCCTCGCTGCCCGGCTGCGGGGACAGCCAGTAGTCGGCCTGGCTCGCCGTGTTGGACAGCCGCGTGTCCAGGACGATGACCTTGGCGCCGTTCGCGCGGGCCTGCGTGATCCGCTGGGCGTGCGGGTTGAAATAGTGCCCGGACTCCAGGTGCGCGCTGATCAGGTAGATGACCCTGGCGTTCGCGTGATCCGGGCTGGGCCGGTCGACGCCCATCCAGAACTGGAACCCGGCCCGCCCGCCGCTGGAGCAGACGTTGGTGTGCGAGTTGTGGCCGTCCACCCCCCAGCTGGCCAGTACCCGCTCGGTGTAGCCGTCCTCGCCCGGGCGCCCGATGTGCACCATGATCTCGTTGCGGCGGTCCTCCTTGATCGCGGCGCGGATCCGGGCGGCGAGGGTGTCCAGCGCCTCGTCCCAGGTGACCCGCTCCCACCGGCCGCTGCCGCGCTCGCCCGCGCGCTTCATCGGGTACAGGATCCGGTCGGGGTCGGTGACCTGGTTGATCGTGGCCGGGCCCTTGGCGCAGTTGCGGCCGCGCGAGCCCGGGTGCTCCGGGTTGCCCTCGAACTTGCGGACCCGCCCGGTCTGCCGGTCCACGTAGGCGAGCAGCCCGCACGCCGACTCGCAGTTGAAGCAGGTCGTCGGCACCAGCATGTAGTGCCGCTCCTCCCGGGCCGGCCAGGCCCGTGAGGACAGCTCCACCCAGTCGTCCCACCGCTCCTTCGGCGGGAACGAGGCCAGGTGCACGCGGCTGGGCCCCTGGTAGAACGTCTCGCCGCGGGCTTCGGCCGCCGCCCGCGCGGCCGACACCCGCGCGCCCAGCGCATCCAGATCACCCGGCATGGCAACCACCTCCTACGCGAGCGGGACAGACCGGCCGACCTGCACGTAGGCGTGCCCGTGGGCGAGCAGTCCGGCCAGGGCCATCGGCGCGGCCGCCACCCCGATCCAGGGTGCCGCCACCGCGCCCGCCGCCAGGGCGAGGCCGGCCCAGAAGAACCGGGCGAGCCACCCGCAGACCATCTCGTGAGTCGCCAGGTTAGCGTGCGCGGTCCCGTGCGGCAGCGTTGCCTCCCCGCCCACAGCAGGTGAACGGCTGCGCGGCGGCCAGTCTGACCTCGAGGGTTGCCTGTCCCCGGCCGGCGGCCGCGTGGCCGCGGCCGCCGGAGACAGGGACCAATGGCCCTGGCGAGGGAGGCTTCCGGCTCTGCCCCGTCCGGTTGCCGGGCCCGCAGCCTGGCGTCATGGTCACCCGACCGCGTGGCACCGAGAGCGACCGCAGGAGGCAGTAATGGGCACGGCGACCGAGACGGGGTTGCAGCGGCCGATTTTCGTCGCCGTCGGAGGCGATAGCGGCAGCGGCAAGTCGACGCTGACCGCGGGCTTTTACCGGATCTTTCCGAATGACCAGATCACCAGCTTGTGCCTGGACGACTACCACTCCCTGGACCGGCGGGAACGCAAGCTGATCGGGGTCACCGCGCTGGACCCGCGGGCTAACAATTTCGCCCTGATGGAGAACCAGCTGCTCTCGCTCAAGCGCGGGTACCCGATCGCCAAGCCGGTCTACGACCACTCCGACGGCACGTTCCGCGAACCTGAGGAGATCATGCCGAAGGAGGTGGTCATCGTCCAGGGACTGCACCCGTTCCTCGTGCCCGGTGTCCGGGGCCTGTTCGACCTGAACGTCTGGCTCGACCCGCAAACCGAACTCAAGCACGGGTGGAAGGTGCAGCGGGACGTGGCCAAGCGCGGCTACACGCGCGAGGAGGTCTACGCGGAGATCGCGGCGCGCGAGCCGGACGTCGCCGCTTACATCAGCCCGCAGCGCCGTTACGCCGATCTCGTCGTCCGCTTCTACCGGCCGGAAGGGAGCACGGGCACCGACGAGCACCTGAGCGTGCGCATCGTCGAGCGGGCGACGCTGCCGAGGCTGAACCTGGAGGGCGTGCTGGCGTGCGAGGGCTTCCGCGTGCGGCAGGGAGACGACGAGGACGAGACCGTGCTTGAGATCGACGGCGGGATCGAGCCCGCCACCGTCCAGCAGCTGGAGGACCGGATCTGGGAGCACTTCGACGCCCGTCACCAGCACCTGCGGCACCTGGCGCCGGACCAGTTCGGCGAGTTCACCGACGGGGTGCTGCGTACCCATCACAGCGATCCGCTGGCGCTGGTTCAGCTGCTGCTGGTGCACCGGATCCTCAGCGCCAAGAGGTCGATGCTGCTCAAGGTGCCGCTGAGCGTGCACGAAGAGATGATTCACGCCCGCGAGCTGCGAGGGGAGGCCGCTCATGAGCACATCCACGTCTGACCCGCAGGCGGCCATGCGGGACGCGTACCGGCCCGGGGTGCGCGAGTACCGCGAGGCCTACTTCGACCCCGGCTATGCCCCGGCTGACACCGACATACTGGCGGCGTTCCGGGTGACGCCGCAGCCGGGGGTGGCCGAGGAGGAGGCAGGCGCGGCGGTCGCCGCCGAGTCGTCCACGGGCACCTGGACCACGGTGTGGTCCGACCTGCTCACCGACCTGGACCGGTATCGGGCTCGCTGCTACCGGATCGAGCGGGTAAGCGGGCAGCCGGATCAGCTGATCGCCTACATCGCCTACCCCCTCGACCTGTTCGAGGAGGGCTCGATCGTCAACCTGATGTCGTCCATCGTCGGCAACGTCTTCGGGTTCAAGGCGCTGCGGGCGCTGCGGCTGGAGGACCTGCGCCTGCCGGTGGCCTACCTGAAGACGTTCCCCGGCCCGCCGCACGGGATCGGGGTGGAGCGCGACATCCTCGACAAATACGGACGGCCGCTGCTTGGCGGCACGATCAAGCCGAAGATCGGGATGTCCGCCCGCAACTACGGCCGGTCGGTGTATGAGCTGCTGCGCGGCGGCCTGGACTTCACCAAGGACGACGAGAACGTCAACTCCCAGCCGGTCATGCGCTGGCGCGACCGGTACCTGTTCACGATGGAGGCGGTGCGGAAGGCGGAGGACGAGACCGGCGAGCGCAAGGGCCACTACCTGAATGTGACCGCCGGGACGATGGAGGACGTCTACCGGCGGGCCGAGTTCGCCAAAGAACTGGGCTCGCCCATCATCATGTCCGACTTCCTCACGATCGGCTTCACCGCGCACACCTCGCTGTCGCGCTGGTGCCGCGACAACGGCGTGCTGCTGCACTGCCACCGGGCCATGCACGCGGTCGTCGACCGGCAGCGCAGCCACGGCATCCACTGGCGGGTGCTGGCCAAATGGCTGCGGATGGCCGGCGGCGACCAGCTGCACAACGGGACCGTGGTCGGCAAGCTCGAGGGAGACCGCACCGCCACGATGGCGATCAACGACCTGCTCCGGGAGGATTTCGTCCCCGCGGACCTCAGCCGGGGCATCTACTTCGACCAGGCCTGGGCGTCGATGCCGGCCGTCTTCCCGGTGGCGTCCGGCGGCATCCACGTCTGGCACGTGCCGGAACTCGTCGGCATCTTCGGCACCGACAGCGTGCTCCAGTTCGGCGGCGGGACCCAGGGCCATCCCGGCGGCAACCGCGCGGGCGCCATGGCGGTCCGGGTCGCCCTGGAGGCGGTCATCCGGGCCCGCGGCGAAGGCCGGGACCTGGCGGCCGAGGGGCCGGAGATCCTCGCCGGCGCCGCCCGGCAGTCGCCGGAGCTCCGTGCGGCGCTGGAGCTGTGGAAGGAAACCAGGTTCGAGTTCGACGAGGTCGACCGCCTCGACCCGGCCGGCTCTGTGTCGTCACCCGGACGGAGGACGCCGTGATCACCTACCTGCCGCGGCCGGACGAGGCCCAGCTGGCCAAGCAGATCGCGTACCTGCTGGACCAGGGACTCATACCTGTCATCGAGTACGCCCGCGACCCCGGCCCCCGCGATCATTACTGGAACATGTGGAAGCTCCCGCTCTTCGAAGCCCGGGCCGTCGCCGACGTTCAGGCCGAGATCGGCGCCTGCGCAACGGCCCACCCCGACAGCTTCATCAAGCTGATCGGGTACGACCGTCAGCGACAGGCCCGGGCGGTGAGCCTGGTGGTGCACCAGCCATGACCGGCTAGACTCGCCGAACGCCGCGTGACCCCGCTGCCCGCCGGGGCGGGCTCCGAGTCTGACCAGCTGCGCCCCGGCGTCCTGCAAGCGGCCTTATGAGTCCCTGAGGAACCCCGGCTGTCTGGCCGGTGGTCCGGCCTTTACGGTGGGGGTATGACCGCCCTCGGCGACCAGGCGCTTCCCGGCGTGGTCCCGCCGGCTGGAAACGTCCGCTGGGTAAAGGTGCTGGACCAGGACAGGTGCATCGGGTGTCACGCCTGCACCACCGCGTGCAAGAGCGAGAACGAGGTGCCCCTGGGCGTGACCCGGACCTACGTCAAGTCCGTGGACGTCGGGATCTTCCCGCAGGTCCGCCGGGCTTTCCAGGTGACCAGGTGCAATCAGTGCGCCGACGCGCCGTGCGTGGCCGCCTGCCCGACGCAGGCGATGTTCCGCCGCCGGGACGGGATCGTCGATTTCGACAAGCAGGTCTGCATCGGCTGCAAGGCATGCATGGCCGCCTGCCCGTACGATGCGATCTTCATCAATCCCGAGGACCATTCGGCGGAGAAGTGCAACATGTGCGCGCACCGGCTGGATGTCGGCCTCGAGCCGGCCTGCGTGACCGTCTGCCCGACGCAGGCGATCCTGGTCGGCGACCTGAACGACCCGCACTCGGAGGTGGCGCAGATCGTCGGGCGCCAGCCGGTGCAGGTGCGCCGCCCGGAGAAGGAGACCCGCCCCGGGGTGTTCTACAAGGGCGCCCACCAGGCAACCCTGGACCCGCTGGCGGCGCGTCGCCCGGACGGCGGCCTGTTCGCCTGGGCCACCCAGGGTGCGCCGGATCCGCAGCTTGTCGTCTCCGGGCACCCAGATCGCCCAATCTCGTCGGCGGCGGCGCTGCTGTCCTACGACATCCCGCATCAGGCCCCGTGGGGGTGGCGGGTCAGCCTCTACGCCTGGACCAAGAGCATCGCCGCGGGCGCGTTCGGGGTCGCGGCCCTGCTCGCCTTCCTCGGCTGCCTGGGCTGGGGCGATTCCGCCATGCGCTGGGCCGCCCCCGTGCTCGCCCTGGCGTTCCTCGCTGTCACTGGCGCGCTGCTGATCTGGGACCTCAAGCACCCGCTGCGGTTCTACCTGATCTTCACCCGTCATCACTGGCGGAGCTGGCTGGTGCGTGGCTCGTTCATCATCGGCAGCTACGGCGCCGTGGCGGGCGCGTATTTCCTGGCGGCACTGGCTGGCTCGACGCTCGCGCGGCAGGTGCTGGCCGGCTTGGGCATGCCGCTCGCCCTGGCGACGGCGGTCTACACGGCGTACCTGTTCGCCCAGGCCACGGCGCGTGACCTGTGGCAGAGCCCGCTGCTCGCCCCCCACCTGGCGGTGCAGGCGGTCCTGGCGGGCGCGGCGGCGATGCTGCCGCTCCTTTCCTGGCTGTCTCCGGGCACCGCAGTGACCGCCGACGAGGCGACGCTGGCCATCGCGGCCGGCGCGCACGTTCTCATGGTGTCAGGGGAGATCACGCTTCCGCACGTCACCGCCCATGCCCACCTGGCCGCCCAGGACATGACGCGGGGCAAGTTCGCCCGGTTCTTCTGGCCCGGCCTCGCGCTCGCCGCCGCCGCGGTCGCCGCGCCCTGGATCGGCGTCGCCGCGGCGCCGCTTGCGCTGCTCGGCCTGCTCGGCCACGACCATGCCTACGTGCAGGCGGGCCAGTCCGTTCCGCTCGCATAGCCCGGGTGGCAGCCATGCCGGCCGGAAACACCAGCCCGGAGGCCCTCGCGGGGCGGGTATCCGGCGCCGGTTGAAGATCGTGGCGAGCGGGATGCGGCAGTGCCTGACCGCCGGCGATGCGGCGGAGATGACCGAGGAGCAGATGGAGAAGCTGTTCCTGAGCCTGGCTTAGCGGAAGAAGGCATGCCGGTGGAGTACGCGATGACCGTCCGCACCGCGGCCTCGTTCACGGAGGCTAACGCGAGAATCCGTCTGGCGCTGATGGCTCAGGGCTTCGGGGTGCTGACCGAGATCGACGTTCAGTCGACGCTGCGCCGGCTGCGGGCGGCCCTGGACACGCTCCCGCCCGGGCGCTAGCCGGCCGGAGCCGCATCCGGTGCGCCGGCCTGGGCCCGCAGCAGCGTCCCCGGCACCCAGGAATGGTTACGACCCGGCGGTTGTATATGCCCATAGGGGCATCGAGAGGCGCGCCGATCACCAGGAGGTGCGTGATGAGGTCACATAGTGTCATTAATGCCCGTTCCGGGCAGAGGCATCA
>JASHPR010000328.1 GCA_030038015.1 Streptosporangiaceae bacterium | reverse complement strand
GTGCGGTAGGGCACCGGCTGCGCGGCGACCGCGCAGCCGACCGCCTCCCGGATCTGCGCCACCAGGGGCAGCATCGTCGCCGGGCCGCGGTCGCAGTTCAGCCCGACGACCGTGGCGCCGCGGCCGGCCAGGATCCGGCACGCCTCGACGTAGTCATAGCCGTCCCTGGTGTGCCCGGGCTGGGTCGCCGCCAGCGTCACCATCGACGGCAGGCCCAGGCTCTGGATGACCTCGAGCGCGATCAGCGCCTCGCCGAGGTAGTCGTTGGTCTCGGAGATCACGAAGTCGATGCGTAGCCGCGCCGTTCCAGCTCGAACACGTAGCCCTCGGCGCCGAGCACGGCACCGTCCCGCAGCCGTTCCGCAAGCCCGGGCCCGCTCATGATGCCGCACCTCCGATCCCCGCCGCCTCCGCCTGGCCGCCGCCCGCGAACCGGCCGGGCGAGAACCTGCGGATGTCGTACACGGTCCCCTGCTGCAGGGCGAGCTGGGCCAGCACCCGGCCCGCCCAGGGCGCGAACTTGTAGCCCGTGCCCCGCCAGCCGGCCCCGGTGAACACCGCGGGCACGCCGGGAACCGGCCCAATGATGAACTCGTCGTCGGCCACCAGGTCGTAGCAGCACACGTCAGCGCCGCTGGCCTCGGCCACGTCGACCACGTCGGCGCCGCGCAGCGATGGCATGCACTCGTCCACGAAGTCCTCGACGCTGGCGATCCGGCTGTCCGCCCTGGCCACGTCGGGCGGGTTGTAGAAGCCGATCTTGACGCCCGGCGTCTTCCCCTCGTAGATCGGGTGCCCGTAGATGCCGACGTCCAGGTAGGCGAACACCGGCAGCGCCCGCTCGGTGAACCGCCCGCGCTCTGCGGCCGGGGGGATGAAGTACTTGGATTGCGACGGCCGGTCCGGCCGCAGCGGGAACCGGACCGGGCAGCCCGGCAGCAGGCCGAGCACGTCGTTGGTGCCGAGCCCGGCGGTGATCACGAGGGCGTCGGACTCCACGGACCCGGCGCCGGTCGCCACGACCCACGCCCCGCCGGACCTGGTGATGCCGCGTACGACCGCGTTCTCGGCCACCCGCACGCCGCGGGCCCGCAGCGCCGCCTGCAGGAAGCGGGTGGCCGCGGGAACGTCGACGAACCCGGCGTCGAGGTCCAGCCGGCCAGCGTCGGCGGAGAACTGCGGGAACCGCCGCCGCAGCTCCGCCGCTGACAGCGCCCCGCGGCGCAGCTGCAGCTGCTCGAGCACGGCAAAGCTGCGGAACGCGTACGTGCTGGCCAGGTCGGGCGTGACCGTGCGCTTCGCGAGGTTCAGGCACCCGCAGTCGACCAGCAGCGGCTCGCCGGCCTGGGCCTGGAGCTCAAGCCAGAGCCGCCGCGCCTCGAACGCGAGCCGCGCGTACCCGGGATCGAGGTAGTCGTTCCTGGCCGACCGGGTCAGCGAGAACGACGCGGTGGCCGGGTCGCCGACCCTGCTCTTCTCCAGGACCGTCACGGCCTCGGCGAGGGGCGCCGCGTGGTAGGCGGTCATCAGCCCCATGACCCCGCCGCCGACGATCGTCAGGCGCTTCCCGCCAAGCCTCGCCAATCGGTGCCCTCTCCCCGAACCGGCTTTCCTGAACGTTACGCGTCCGGCCGCTCTAGCTGCCAAAGCTGACGTTCTGGCCGGTGAGAACCCCGACGAGGCCGGACGGCGTGACGCTGATGCTCTGGATCTTCAGCCCCAGCGGCAGCGACGGGAGGCGCAGCGTGATGTCGCTGATCGGGCTGAGCACGGACGCGGGCAGCCCGCCGGTCGAGACGAGCTGGATGTTGATGTCGTTGCCGTCGGTCCTGGTCACCCGCCAGACCGCGGTCCCGCTGAACACGACGACGTTCAGGCTCGCCTTGACTTCGTCAGGGCCGGCGGCGGAGAGGGTCAGCCCGTCGTTGGCGAGCTGCCCGAGCGGGCCCGCCTCCGAGGTCATCGCGTTCGACAGGGCGGTGAACGTGATCGAGGCGGTCCCGTACAGGGTGCCGATGGTGCCGCCGCTGAACGCCCCGTTGATGTGCACGTCCTTGAGGCTGGCGTTGATGCTCTGGATGTCCAGCGGGCCCTCGGTGATGTTGCTGGAGCTGATCTGGATGTCCTGGAACTTGTGCGCGGCGACCTGGGTCAGGAACGGGAACCCCTCGATGTCCACGTTCGGCTTCTTGGGGAAGCCCTGCTGCTGGATCTCGGACGCGGCCTTGTTCTCGGCGAACGCCCTGGCCGCGAAGTCGGCGCCGACCAGGAGCGCGGCCAGCACGACCACGACGATGATGGTGATCCGCAGCGGGTGGCGGCGGCGGGCGGGGCGGCTGTATCCGTAACCGTATCCGCTCATGGCAGGCTCCCAGTGTCGATGGCCTGCAGCTGGCCAGATCCGTTATCGGTCGAAAGCAGGGTATGGCCGCCCGGCTCCAGCGCCAGCTCGCGCGGCACCCGGCCGGAGGTGATGAAGCCGCGCAGGGCACCGCTGCTGGCGCGCAGCGCAAGCTCCGTGCTGACCAGGGCCAGGTTGCCGGCGCCCGGCACGCCGCGGGTATTGGCATCGGCAACCATGATCGCTTTACCGCCGTCGACGAAGGAGAGGCCGATCGGAGTTTGCCCCATCCTGACCCGGGCGATCAATGATTGCGCCGGATCCGTCAGCAGCTTAGCCGCCGAGAAGGCAACCAGGGCATTGCTGTCACGGTCGGTGACCCACACGTCGGCGCCGTCCGCGGACACGATCACGCGCGCCGGGGCGCAGCCCGCCGCGGCCGATGACTGCACGGCGTGCCGCGGGTCGGTCTCGGCCCTGCGCATGCCGATCACGTACAGCCGGCCGTCCTGGCTCTCGCCGGTGACATACAGCCAGCGGCCGTCGGGTGACGCTGCCATCCCCTGGGGCTCGGACCCAGGCCCGAGGGAGATCAGGCCCTTGTAACCGGCCCGGCCGAATCCGCCCGCGGCCGCCTCAGCCAGGTCGAACACGGCCACGGCGCCGTCGTTCTGGAAGGTGATGAACGCGAACCTGCCGTCGGGAGAGACGGAGACCTCGTTCGCCGGGTTGCCGGGCGGGCCGGCCAGGGTGCCCAGGACCGCGCCAGGGCCGCCGCCGTCCTCCGCCGTGGCCACGCTGATCACGTACGCGCCGCTGCCGGCCACGGCGAGCAGGTACTGCCCGTTGCCGGTGATCGCCTCGCTCTTGGCCGCCCCGGGCGCCGGGACCGTCGCAATGGGCGCCGGTGCCTGCGCGCCGCCGTTGTTGCTCAGGACGGCGATGACGTTGCCGAGCGCGACGAACGAGTACCCGCCGTCCGGTGAGACGGCGACGCCGAACGGGCTGCCGCCGAGGGCAACCGTCTGGCTGCGGACCTGCGAAAGCACCGGAGCGCTCGCGGCCCGGGCGGTGCAGGCGGGAGGCCTGACCGCCAGCCCGCCGCCCGTGCCGCCGTTCCCGGTAAGGCCGTGCAGCGCGGTGAAGGAGACGGCCGCGACCCCGACCACGACGACCGCGGCCGTGGTGGACATGAACGCGCGCGTCCGCCACCACGGGCGGCCCGGCGCCGGCCGGACGACGGACGCGTAACCTGCGGGCGGCCCGGTGCCCGGCGCCTCGCCGGGGCCAGGCGGCTCCCGGTAGAGGCTGGCGGGGTCATAGGGGTCCGCCCGCCCCCGGGGCTCCCCACCGGCCACGCCGGCCTCTGCGGGGCCGGCGGGCGGGGGGACGGCGGGGACCGGGGGCATGGCAACCTGGGTGTCCTCCTGCGGCGGCGTGGCACGCCTTTGCGGCACGGCGGGAGCGAGCCCGCACGCATCGCGCAGGGCAGCGGCGAACTCGCCGCAGCTCGCGAACCGCCCGGCCGGCTCCCGTGCCAGCGCCCGCGTCATGACGTCGTCGGCCGCCCCGGGCAGGCCGGCCCGCCGGGTGCTCAGCAGCGGCGGGGGCTCAGACAGCTTGGCCCAGATCACGGCCATCCCCGGCCCGTCACGCCGGAACGGGGGCGCCCCGGAGAGCAGCTCGAACGCCGTGCAGGCCAGCGCGTAGAGGTCGGCCCGGCCGTCGACGTGCCGGCTCTCCACCTGCTCGGGCGCGACGTAGTCGAGCGTGCCCAGGAACTCGCCGTGGGTGGTGAGGCCGGTCTGGCCAAGGTCGGCGAGCGTCTGCTTGCCGAGCCCGAAGTCGGACAGGTAGACATGGTCCTGGCGGCCGCCGCCGGCCGCCGCGTCCAGCAGGATGTTGGCGGGCTTGACGTCGCGGTGCACCAGCCCGCGCGCGTGCGCCGCGTCCAGTGCCGAGGCCACCTGGGCGATGATGTCGGTGGCCCGCCCCGCGGGCAGCGGGCCCTCGGCATCGAGCAGCGTGCGGACGTCCAGGCCGTGCACGAACCGCATGGCGATGAACAGGACGCCGTCGGCCTCGCCGGCGTCGAACACCGGGATGATGTTGGGGTGGTCGACGGCCGCCGCGATCCGCGACTCGCGGATGAACCGCCGCCGGAACGAGTCGTCGCGCGCCAGCCCGGGAGCCAGGATCTTCAGCGCGACATTCCGGTCGAGGCGGGCCTCGTAGGCGCGGTACACGATAGCCATCCCGCCGCGGCCTATCTGCTCTTCGAGCCGATAGCCGGCAATCCGCGAGCCAATGGCGAACTCGCGGAATGCCGGGGGAAACTGGTCGCTCACCCGCCCCTCCTCCAGTCATCCCGACCGTATCCGAAACCGGAACCGAACGGGATGCTGCGAAGGGGCCGTTTCCGGCCTGTCCAGGCCAGACAGATGCTTATGTGGCCGCCGGGCTCTACAGTTGGGTGATGACGATCGGGCGGGAGATCTCGTCTAATACGCCGGCGCTTGTCGTCCGCACGCAGGGATCTGATCTCAGTTTGCAGGCGGGCCCCTCTTACACCATCGGGCGCAACCCGGAATCGGACATAGTGGTCAACGAGCCGCGGGTTTCGTGGCGGCACGCCGTGCTCAGGCACGAGGGCTCCACCTGGCTGCTCGAGGACGCCGGCAGCACCAACGGAACCTTCCTCGGCGCCAATCGGGTGCAGCGAGTGGAGATCATCAAGGACTGCGTGCTCCGGCTCGGCCACCCGGACGACGGCCAGCGGCTGTGGTGCTCGGTGGCGGCCCCGCCGAGGGACGCCACCGCCATCGCCTCGCCGGTGCGCGACGCCGACCCGCCCACGGACATCGTGGACTCCGCACCCCCGCCGGCACCGCCGCGCCCCTCATACCAGCCCGCGGACGCCCGCCCCCACCCGCCCGCGGACGCCCGCCCCCACC
>JASHPR010000327.1 GCA_030038015.1 Streptosporangiaceae bacterium | reverse complement strand
GTGGCGGCCGTCCTGCTGGCCGGCCGGCTGGCCGCCCCCGCCGTGCACGCGTCCATCGACGACCCGCACGCCATCGCGTCCGCGGTGGCACGGCTGCGCGACATGGGCGCCTCCCGCGTCGCCATCGCCCCGTGCGTCATCGGGCCGGAGACCGACCCGGCGGAGATCGACGCGGTCAGCGCCGCGACCGGCGCGCTGGCCGCCCCGCCGCTTGGCGCGCACCCGGCGATCGGCCAGCTCGTGGCGATGCGTTATGGCAACGCGCTCGTCGGGCTGCGGCCTGCGGACAGCTCGCTGGCCTGACCCATTGACAGGCGGCCCCGCTTGCGCTGAGCTTCCTACAGCGGTCGCCCAGCGGCGGGTGAAGTCCGCTCGCCCGGCCGGCCTGGCTGCTTCAGGAAAAGCTGTGAGGGTCACCCAGAGAGGGGTGCAGGGCCGTGACCGAATGGGACGCCACGTCGTATGAGGGCAAGGACACCATCATCCGCGTCGTCCGCAATGAGGCAGACCGCCTGTTCGAGCTTGCCGAGCGGCCCGGGGCGTGGGAAGCTCCCACAGCCTGCGAAAACTGGAAGGTCAAGGACATAATCGGGCATCTCATCGACACCACCGAGGGCTACTTCGCGGCCTTCGAGACCGCGCGCAGCGGCGCCCAGGCCCCGGCCGCTTATGGCCTGCCCGGTATGCACCAGCGGGCGGGCGAGCAGGCCATCGCGCTCGGCACCCTGTCCGAGCAGGAGGCCATGGACCGGGTGCGCGGGGACCTGGACAAGATGATGGGGATCCTGGAGGCGCTGACCGCCGATGAGTGGACGGGCCTCATGGTCCCGCACTTCTACATGGGCCCGCTTCCCGCGTTCTTCTACGCGGCCGGGCAGCTGATGGACTACGGCGTGCACTCCTGGGACATCCGCCAGGGCACCGGCCAGGCGCACGGCATGTCCGGCGACGCGGCCGACCTGCTGGTGCCGTTCATGTTCGTGCTCTGGCAGTCGACGATCAAGCCCGACGCCGACCTCACCCCGTTCACCATCGGGATCCAGGTGACCGGCCGGAATGGCGGGGACTACCGGGTGTCCATCGGCGAGCAGGGCATGCAGTACGAGCCGGGCAGCGTGGACGACCTTCGCACGTTCATCGATTTCGACGCCGGGAGCATGGTGCTGACCACGTTCGGCCGCAGCAACTCGGGCACGGTGCGCGGCGACGCGGACCTGGCCGACCGCTTCCTCAACCTGTTCTACCGGATCTAGGCCCCGGCCGGGCCCGGGCGGTTACCGGCGCGAGCACCCGAACGGGGCGTGCACCTCGGCCGCCTCCTGCCAGTGGAGCTGGGCGGCCAGTTCGCCGGCCGTCGCCGCGTGCACCGAGAACGCCGGAGCGCCCTGGTGGTAGTCCTGAATGAACCCGCCGCGCCGGCACGCGTGCCAGCCGGTAACCGCGTCGGCCCAGATCCGCCAGCGCGGGAACAGGCTCCCAAGCGCCTCGACGCCGGCGTCTGCGAGCACTGCCGCACACATGCCGAGCCTCCACCCCCCCTTTTTACGTGGCAACGTGGCCACGATTTGTTCATATCAGAGCAGGCACGGGAAGAGGAGTGCTTCCCTGCAATGTCGCTGGTAGGGGATTCCCTATGGGGACCGGGGGTGCCCGGGCCCGCCGCGCGCGGGCGCCGCCTCAGAGCCCCCGCAGCACCAGCAGTGCCATGTCATCGGTGGGCGGCTCGGAGCCGAACTCACGCACGGCGCGCTGGATTCTCGCCACCACCGAGCCCGCGTTCAGCCCCGAGCAGCCGGCGAGCAGGCCCCGCAGGCCGTCCCCGTCGTCCAGGAGCCGGCCACCCGACCGGCGCTCGGTCACCCCGTCGGTCACGCAGAGCAGCAGATCGCCAGGGAACATGCGGAACGTGTCCGCCTCGAACGTGACGCCGTCCAGCACCCCGAGCAGCGGCTGCGACTCCGCCACGGCCTCGACCCCTCCGGCCGCGCGCAGCACCAGCGGCCGGGGATGCCCGGCGCACACCAGGGACACGGCGGCCTGCCCCCCCGATCCCCCTGGCGCAGGGATGAGCTCGCCGTGGATCAGCGTGATGAACCGCGCCCTGGATCCCTCGTCGACGATCAGCTCATTGAGCCGTTCGAGCACGGTCGGCACGTCGTGGCCCTCCCTGGCCAGGATGCGCAGGGCGTGCCGGGTCAGGCCGGTCACCGCCGCGGCTTCCGGGCCCTTGCCGCAGACGTCGCCGATCGCGAACCGCCACCGGCCCGGCGTCGCTTCGAACACGTCATAGAAGTCGCCGCCGACCTCGTTGCCCTCGCCGGCGGCCTGATAGCCCGCGGCCAGCTCGACGCCGGGTATGTCCGGCAGTTCCGGCGGGAGCAGGCTCCGCTGCAGTGCGTTGGTCGCCTGCAGCTGTTCCGAGTACAGCCGGGCGTTGTCCAGGGCCAGCGCCACCCGCCTGGTGAGGTCCTCGG
Source organism: Streptosporangiaceae bacterium (assembly GCA_030038015.1). GTDB lineage: Bacteria > Actinomycetota > Actinomycetes > Streptosporangiales > Streptosporangiaceae > JASHPR01. Next base: position 2,223 of record JASHPR010000327.1, on the reverse strand, counting down.
CGAGCTCGACGGCCTCTCTCGCCAGGGCGCCCTCGCGCGGCCGCCCGATCACGAAGACGCCGAGGCTGCGGTCGCGCGCCACCAGGGGGAAGCACCACGCCGGATCCGAGGCCAGCTCGGCGGCTGCCGCCGGCGCCGGCGACGGCGCGGCCGGGAGAGACCACTGCCGGGCACCGGCGCCGATCGGCACCTGGGGCGCGGGTGCCTCGCCCAGCAGGCTGGTCAGCGCGTCGGTCATCGACTCGTCGGCGTGCCAGACGTAGGCGGGGCTGAGCCCGCCGTTCCCGTCCGGCAGCAGCGCCGCGCACCATGCCGCGAGCCGGGGCACCACGAGCTGTGCCGCGAGGGCGATGGTCTTCTCCTGGTCCAGGCTCCCGGCGAGCAGGTCGCTGGCCTCGGCAAGGAAGCTGAGCCTGGCCCGGCGGATCCGGTCGTGCTCGGCCAGCCGGGCCCGCTCGAGCGGGAGGGCGACCTGGTCGGCCACCTCCTGGACGCGGGCCAGGTCCGCCTCGGTGAACCGGTCCGGCTCGGCCGCCGCCACCGCGAGCATCCCGGTCACGCGGCCCTCGGCCGCCAGCGGCACGGTGAGCAGCGAATGCAGCGGCTCGTTCTGGACCTGCGCCAGGTCGGCCCCGCGCTCGGCGAACCTGCTGTAGAGGTCGAGGAACGTGGACATGCCGGCCGCGCCCGGGGGGGCGCCGGGGTCCCCGTCGCCCACCGGGAACTGCGGTATCCCGCCCCCCGCGGCCGCGCGCATCCTCAGCTCGCCATCCTCGTCGGCGATCAGCGCGTAGGCGGCATCGGCGGCCACGGCCTCGCGGGCCAGCTCGACGGCGTGGCCGAGCAGCTCGTCGTAGCCGAGCTGCAGCAGGTCCGCCTCCCGGGCGGCCGGCGGAGGGCCCGGCCGGCCGCCGGCGGCCAGCGCGTCCGCGGCTGCCTGCCCGGCCTGTGCGGCCTGCACGGCGGCTGCCTCCGGGTCGCCGGTGTCCGGGCCGAGCCGGAACCAGATCGCCTTGGCCACCTGCCCGTACGTCACCCCCCACGACGACGACAGCGCCGCGGGCAGCAGCAGGCCGCGGCCGCTCGGCCGGTCGATGAGGGCGGCGGCGCTCGGCACGTCGGGGATCACCCGCGCCGGATGCCGGTCCAGGACGGACACCTCCACGGTCGCCCCGGTGAACTTGCAGGTCAGCTGCACCGGGGTGCCCGCGTGTACGATCGCGTTGGTGACCAGCTCACTTGCCAGCAGCACCGCGTCGGCCACCCGGTCGTCGGTATGCGACAGACCGGCCGAAATCAGCGTATCACGGACGAAACGACGGGCAGCAGCTGCCGCGGAGGGCTCGGGGTCAAGATCCGCGGCAGCGACGACGTTCTGCTGTGCGTCCACGTGCCTTCCCGGTGCAAACGCTGCCGTTTGCTGCTGGCTGACCTTCCTATCGTGGCAGACTCGTGACATTGGCACACCGGGGAAGCGCAGTCCGATCCCGCAGCTGCCAGGCCGGGCACTGTGGGCCGTTGGCGGAGGAGAGGACACGCGATGAACGAGGCCACGGCCAGTTCTCGCGTCACGCAGGGGGCAAGGCTCGGCAACGGCACGGACGGCAGCGCCAGGTACACAGAGGCCGACCTCGAGCCGATCAGGGCCAGGCTCGCGGCACTCGCCCGCGGCGACGTCAGGCCCCCCGGGGAGCACGCGCACGGCCGGCAGCCGCACGCGGGGGCCGGCCCGGTGCTGACCGAGATCCTTGACCTCGCCGACGAGGTGAGCAGCCAGCTCGCGTCGGCGACCTCCGAGGCCGCGCAGAACGCGGCCCAGGTGCGCGACATCGCGCAGGTCACGACCGCGGTGGCCCGCGGTGACCTCACCCGCAAGGTGACGGTCGAGGCGACCGGCGAGATGCTGCAGCTCAAGCAGACGGTCAACATGCTGGTCGACCAGCTGTCGGCGTTCGCCGACGAGGTCACCCGGGTGGCCCGCGAGGTGGGCACCGAGGGCCGCCTCGGCGGCCAGGCCTACGTCCGCGGCGTGTCCGGGGTGTGGAAGGACCTCACCGACAACGTCAACGTGATGGCGAACAACCTGACCGGCCAGGTCCGCAACATCGCCCAGGTCGCCACCGCGGTGGCCAACGGCGACCTGACCAAGAAGATCGACGTCGACGCGCGCGGCGAGGTCCTGGAGCTGAAGACCACGCTGAACACCATGGTCGACCAGCTGTC
>JASHPR010000326.1 GCA_030038015.1 Streptosporangiaceae bacterium | reverse complement strand
CTGTACCTGCGCAGGTTCCGCGAGCGGACGGCGGCAGCGGCGGCCGCGCCTGCGGCGCCAGGCCCGGCCGCCGCGGCGCCCGGCGTGCCCGACCTGGTCACCGCGGGCGGGGAGACCTTCACGCCCGCGCTGGCCGAGGTGACCCGGGGCAAGGAGATTGCCGCCCCGATCGAGCGCCGGGCGAGCGAGCAGATCATCGCCGAGGTCAGCATCATCAGGCACGGCATTACCCAGGGGTATTCCGCCGACGCCGGGCTGACCGGGATGGGCGCCTGGCAGGCGCACCGCCGCGGCCACGAGCTGGCCAGGCGGGTGGGCAACGGCGGGCGGGTGCGGATCGTCTGCGCGGAGACGAACCGCGCCCGGCAGACCGCGGACCAGCTGCTGCGGGGGATGACCGACGGGCTGGTCCTGTTCGGCATCACCGCCGAGGTCAGCGACCCGGAGCCGATCCCCGAGCTGCGCAACTTCGGCGTCTGGACCCCGGACGGGGTCCGCGACATCACCTCGGCGTTCCGCCAGTACCACACGCTCATGGAGCGCTTCGAGCGGATGGCGGTCGGCGAGCGGCCGCGGTGGATGGTGGAGATCGACCGCTTCTACCGCATCCAGTTCGGCGGCGCCGACCCGATCCAGACGTGGCTGCAGGTCCCGATGATGTATTTCGAGCCGCCCCAGGCGTGCGTGCGCCGGTTCTGGCGGGCGATCAACCGCCTGGTGGCGGAGTCGCCGGGCGCCCGCATCCTGGCCGCGACCCACTCCGGGCCGATGCGCGCGTTCGCCACCTGGGCGCACGGCTATGACCCGGGCGAGCCGCTGAACACCGAGGAAATCCGGGTCAAGATACGCAAGGGCGGCGCGACCGCCCTGGTGTCCTACCGCAACCGGGTGACCGAGGTGCACATCCCGCCATCGGATGAGCTGCCAGACTGGTCCTGAGCCGTCTGGCGTGAAGGAGGCCGCAGTGCCGCTGGTGCGTATCGACATCCTGGAAGGCCGCCCGCCCGAGGTGATCGAGGAGCTGCACACCCGGGTCGCCAGCCTGGTGGCGGAGATCATCGGGTCGCCGCTGGACCGGGTGCGGACCTACATCACCGAGATCCCCGCGGAGAACTGGGGCATCGGCGGGGTCCCCGCGTCGCGGGCCAGGGCCGACGAGGTCCGGGCGCGCCGCGCCGCCGCCGGGTGACGTCCCGGCTGACCCGGCGTCCCGGCGGCGCCGCCCGGCTGCGCGCGCTGCTCGACTCCGGCCAGACCATCGTGGCTCCGGGGGCGTTCGACCCGCTGGCCGCGCGGCTGGTCGAGGAGGCGGGGTTCCCGGCGGTCTACATGACGGGCTTCGGCACGTCGGCCGCCCTGATCGGCCGGCCCGACGTCGGCCTGCTCACCATGACTGAGATGGCAGGCAACGCCGGACGCATCGCCGGGTGCGTCGACATCCCGGTCATCGCCGACGCCGACACCGGCTACGGCAACCCGCTGAACGTGATCCGGACCGTCGGCGCCTACGAGGCCGCCGGGGTGGCCGGCATCCACATCGAGGACCAGGTGGCGCCGAAGAAGTGCGGCCACATGGAGGGCAAGCAGGTCATCCCGGCCGGGGAGATGGCCGAGAAGGTCCGGGCGGCCGTCGAGGCGCGGGCGCGGCCCGAGTTCGTGATCATCGCGAGGACCGACGCGCGCGCCGTCGAGGGCCTGGAGCGCGCGATCGAGCGCGGCCGGCTGTACCGCGCCGCCGGGGCCGACGCCCTTTTCATCGAGGCGGTGGTGTCGGAGGCGGAGGCCGAGGAGGTGGCGCGGGCCTTCCCCGGCGTCCCGCTGCTGTTCAACTGGGCAGAGGGGGGCAAGACCCCGCCGATCGGCCTGGGCCGGCTGACCGAGCTCGGCTACCGGATCGTCATCTTCCCGGTCAGCACGCTGCTCGCGGCAACCTCCGCGATGCGCCGGATCCTGCGGGAGATCGCGCAGGCGGGGACCCCGGCCGCGGCCATGGGCGAGTTGACGCCGTTCGGCGAGTTCCTTGACTTCATCGGCCTGCCCGAGGTGCGCGAGATCGAGCAGCGGTACATCGCGAAGGACATCGAGTAGCGGTACCCCGTCGACACCCGTCAGCGGCACCCCGTCACTAGCGGTACCCGGCCACTAGCAGTACCCGGCCACTAGCGGTACCCGGCCACTAGCAGTACCCGGCCACTAGCAGTACCCCGCCACTAGCAGTACCCCGCCACCCCGCCAGCATTAGTTGATCTTGGAGGTTTGAGATGGCAGCGACGTTTGACCGGCCCAGCGTGACCACGGAACTCGCCAGGGCGATGATCGAGGCGGCCGAGCGCAAGGCGGCCGAAATGGGTCATCCGTTCGTGATCGCCGTGGTGGACGACAGCGGGGTGCTCAAGGCCTTCAGCCGCATGGATGGCGCCCCGCTGCTCTCCGTCCAGGTGTCCCAGGACAAGGCCTACACAGCGGCCGGCTTCGGCATGGCCACCGACGCCTGGCACAACTTCGTCAAGGACGACCCGCCCCTGGCCATGGGCGCGGCCCCCGGCATCGACCGCCTGATCGTGTTCGGCGGCGGATACCCGATCCAGGTCCACGGTGCCGTGGTCGGCGGGATCGGCGTCAGCGGCGGCCACTACACCCAGGACATGGAGGTCGCTCAGGCGGGCCTGTCCGCCGTCCCCTCCTCCTGAGCCTGCCGCGCAGCGGGCTCATCGTCCGGGACGTCGCCGCCAGGGGTCTTGGAGCGGCGCCAGCAGACCTGGAACAGGGCGCCGCCCAGCGGCGAGTCGCCGATGCGCCACTGGCCGCCGGTGGAGCGGACGATCGAGTCGGCGATGGCCAGGCCCAGGCCGGCCCCGCCGCCCTGCTGGGTGGCGCGGTGAAACCGGTCGAACAGCCGCTCCCGGTCCGCCGCCGGGATCCCGGGGCCGCTGTCCTCGACGGTCAGCATGACCCGGTTGGCCCGCTGCGCGACGCCGATGCGTACGGTGCCGCCCTGCCCGGCGTGCCTGCAGGCGTTGTCCGCCAGAACCCCGGCGAGGCGGTCAATCCACTCCGGAGGGGCGCTGATCCAGGCGGGGCCTGGGCCGTCGCCGGTCACCAGGACGTCGGTGGCGTGCGATCCCGCGAGCGCGCGGAACCGGTCGGCGCACCCGGCGGCGATCGTCGCGAGGTCCAGGGGCTCGTCCCCGGGCTGCGGCGGATTGGAGTCGAACCTCGCCAGCCACAGCAGGTCGTCCACGATGCTGCGCAGCCGCTCGGCCTCGCCCTGGATCCGGACCAGAGCCGAGCGGTAATCGGCCGCGTTCCGTGTGGTGCTGAGCGCGAGGCTGGTCTCCGCGCCGATGACGCTCAGCGGGGTGCGGAGCTCATGCGACGCGTCCGCCGTGAACTCGAGCTGGCGCCGCCGTGACTGCTCGACCGGTGACAGCGCGCGCAGCCCGATGACCAGCGCCCCGGCGAACGCCGCCAGCAGCAGCACCGGCGCCGCGAGTGCCTCGCCGACGCCGAGCACCGCCTCGATGTGGTCCTGCTCGCCCAGGCTCTGTCCCGCTACCAGGACGGTGCCGACATCGCGCACGCTGTCGAGCCGGAACGTGCCGCCCGGCAGCTGGGCCGTCATCGCCTGCCTGATCCCCGCGGTGCCGAACGCCGGAAGGCGCGGCGCACCAGCGGTCAGCGCCGTGACGCCGCCCTGGGTGACGCGCCACAGGTACAGCGGCGGGTCGTCGCTGTCGTCGCCGTCGGTGGCGGCCGGCCCGGTCTCCCGGACGTCCGACAGCCGTTCCTGCAGCCGTGCGTCGACCGCTGCCACCAGCCGCGCGGTCACCGCCCGGTCGAGCACCGTGACACAGCCCGCGTACACCAGGCCGATCAGCACGCTCGCGGCCGCGGCGATCCGCGCGGCATGCGCCGAGCCCGGCGGCAGCGACCATCGCCGGCGCGTCATATGCCGACGATCCGGTATCCGACGCCGCGCACGGCCTCGATCCTGACCATGCCGCCTGCCAGCTTGGAGCGCAGCCTGGCCAGGTGGACGTCGATCGTGTTCGAGCCCATCGCGTCGGCCTCGTGCTCCCAGACGTGCAGCGCGATCAGCCGCCGCTGTACCACGGCTGGCGACCGCCGCATGAGCATCTCCAGGATGGCCAGCTCGGTCGCGGTCAGCGTGGGCCGGCGCGTGCCCACCTGAACGTCCCGCGTCGCCGGATCGAAGCGCAGGTCGCCGACCGCGAGCTGCGGCGCCTGCAGCGCCCGTGGCCTGCGCTGCAGCGCCCGCATCCGGGCCAGCAGCTCGCCGAAGTCGAACGGCTTGACCAGGTAGTCGTCGGCGCCCTGGTCCAGGCCGGTGACCCGGTCGGCAGGGGCGTCGCGCGCCGTGAGCATCAGCACGGCGGCCGGCGACTCACGCCGCCGCATCCACTGCAGCACCTCCATCCCCGACTTCCCGGGCATGCGCCAGTCGAGGACCGCGACCGCATAGTCGTAGCTGCGCAGGAACTGCACGGCGACCTGGCCGTCCGGCACCGCGTCCACCACGTAGCCGTTCTCGCGCAGCCCGCGGGCGAGCGCGTCCCGCAGCCCCCGGTCATCCTCGGCTACCAGCACCCTCATCCGTCACCTCCGCTTTCACCTGCGCAGCCGGCGCCAGGCCGGCCGGGGGACCAGCCTCAGCGCGACCGCGAGCACGCGGAGCACCGGCGGCACCCAGACCACGGCAGCCCGGCCCGCCAGCCCCGCGGCCACCGCCCTGCCTACCGCGGCAGGCGTGCTGGCGAACGGCGCCGGCGGCAGCCCCTGCGTCATCCGGCCGATCACGAAGCCGGGTCGTACCAGCAGCACGCGGACGCCGCTGCCGTGCAGCGAGTCGGCCAGGCCTTGCGCGAACGCATCGAGCCCGGCCTTGGTGGCCCCGTAGACGAAGTTAGCCCGCCGCGGCCGGATCGCGGCAACCGACGACAGGACCACGATCGTGCCGTGACCCTGGGCGCGCAGCCGCGCCGTGGCCGCCAGCAGCGTCGTGACCTGCCCGGTGAAGTTCGTCTGCACCAGCAGGCCGGCCTGCTCCGGGTCGCTGTCCAGCACGTCCTGGGTGGCCAGGATGCCGGCCGCGGAGATGACCAGGTCGACGTCCCCGTCGGCGAAAGCCTTGTCCACGGTCGCCTGGTGAGTGCCGGAAGCGGCGGCGTCGTAGTGCAGCGTCCGGACGCGGCAGCGCAGCCGCTGCGCTGCCGCGGCCATCCGCTGCTCGTCCCGGCCGGCCAGCAGCACCTCGGCGTCCGGCGGCAGGCGCAGCGCCGTGAGGATCTGCTGGCCGATCTCGCTGGTGCCCCCGAGCAGCAGCACCCGCCGGTACTGGAGGTCCAGGCCGGTCATCCCGTTCGTTCCGCCTGTCCCGCTCGTCTCGCGCAGTCCGCTCATTCCCCGCACAGGCCCAGTCTCCGGCCGAGGTCGGACTGGAACACGCCGTCCGGGTCAAGCCGCGCCCGCGCCGCCCGCCATGCGGTCTGGGGACCGTACATCGCGTCGAACGCTGCACGGCCGAGCCGCGCATCCTTGGCCAGGTAGACCCGGCCGCCCGCGGCGCTGACCTCGCGGTCGAGGCCGGCGAGCGCGGGCTTGAGGCCGGGCCTGCCCGCGGGCATGTCGATCGCCAGCGACCAGCCCGGCATCGGGAACGACAATGGCCCCTTGCTGGCCTGCCCGAAGCGCTTCAGCGTGCCCAGGAACGGGGCGCAGCGGTACTGCTGCACGGTCTCCAGCGCCCGGGCGATGACGCTCTCGCCGCCTTCCGGCACCGCGAACTGATACTGGATCAGGCCGCGGGGGCCGACCGCGCGGTTCCAGCCGTCCACCGCGTCCAGCCGGTGGAAGAAGGCCGGCAGGCCGGTGACCATGGTCTCGCCTTCGGCTGCCCGGGAGAACCACACGCTGTTGAAGCAGCGCGCCGACAGCGGCGTGACCGGGCAGAACGGCACGGCGGGTGCCCGGCGGGCACGGGGCGCGCGGTAGGCCAGGCCGTCGGGCTCCCGCAGCGGGTCGGGGCCGGCCAGGTGGTCGCCGGTCTCGACGATGCCGCGGCCGAGCGACCTGCCCGAAGCTGTGGTGTCGACCCAGGCCACCGAGTACCTGTCACGGGCGTGGTTCAGTGCGGCCAGCAGGCCGTCGAGGTTCGCCATCTGGCAGGACGTGACCTGCATCATCGTGCTGCGCACGGGCATCATCCTGATCTTGACGGCCAGCATGATGCCGGTCAGGCCCATTCCGCCGGCCGTCGCGTGGAAGGCCTCCGGGTCGCTGTCCGGCGTGAGCGTCCGCAGCTCCCCGCTCCCGTCGATCAGCTCGATCTCGTCGAGCCAGGCTGCGATGCTCCCGTCCTCCCGCTGGTTCTTGCCGTGCACGTCCGCCGCGACCGCGCCGCCCATCGTGAGGCGGCGGGTCCCCGGCAGCACCGGAAGGACGAGGCCGTGCGGCACCGATTCCGCGAGCACGTCGGCGACCGTCGCCGACGCGGAGGCCCGCAGCGTGGCGGCTGCCACGTCGAGTTCTACCCACGGCCGGGTCACCGGCATGACGACATGGCCGTCGAGGTTCTGCGCGGCGTCGCCGTAGCTCTGCCCGGCGCCGCGGCCCAGCACGCCCCTGGCGGGACGGCTGGCCACGAGTTCCTGCAGGGCGGAGGGGTTCATCGGGCCGCGGACGATGGCCCGCGACGGCCTCGTCCGGCCCCAGCCGGTGAGAATCTGACTCGTTTCCATCTACAGCCCCGCCGCGAACATCGTCAGCCAGGCCAGCTCACAGTAGACCATTACACCGTCCCTTGAGATCAGGTCTTCAACCGGCTTCTCTCCCGCCCGTGCGGTGAGCCTGTCGAAGCGGGCGAGCGCCACGGCCAGCGCGACCGCGCTGGCCAGGTGCCAGCCGCGCATCCAGGGGTTCTGCTCGCCGTGCGCCCACAGCAGGTAGGCCGCCGTCATGGCCCAGGCGGCGATCCGCTCGCTCAGCCGGAGCATCCACGGGCGGTACCAGCGCATCACCGGGCGGTGCCGCGCCGCGGCCGTGTCCAGCATGCTGAGCTCGGTGTAGCGCTTGGCGATCGCGACCATCAGCGCGCCGAGGCTGCAGACGAGCAGGAACCAGCCAGACGGCGGCACGTGCGTGGCGATCGCGCCGCCGACGGCGCGCAGCACGAAGCCTGCGGCCACGAAGGCCAGCTCGACCACGGGGATGTGCTTGAGGACCACCGTGTACAGGACCGAGAACGCGAGGTAGATGGCGATGACGGCGGAGAGCCGTGGCTCACCGATCGCCAGGCCGACGGCAAGCCCGGCGGTGATTGCCAGCCCGGCCAGCACCAGCGCGTGCGCCTTGGGCAGCCGGCCGGACGCCACCGCGCGGTGTCGTTTGACCGGATGCCGCAGGTCCCGTTCGGCGTCGGCCACGTCGTTGACGAAGTACACCGCGGCGGACGCCGCGACGAAGGCGCCCGCGGCCACCAGCGCGTAGCCCAGGCCGTCGTCCCGCCCGAGCGAGGCGCCCGCCAGCGGGGCGGCGAACACCAGCAGGTTCTTCGGCCACTGGCGTGGGCGTGAGGTCTCCACGGCCGCCGCGAGCCACGTCATCGGCGCCGGGTAGCGGGCGACTGCGGCGGCCCCGGCCGGCGGCATGCGGGTGCTCACCGTGCGTACACCGCCGTGAAGTCCCGCCCGGAGACCGAGTAGTACCGGCCGGCGGGCTGCATCTGGTCAGGGAGCAGCGCGACCGGGGTGGGGTCGGCCGGATGGCGCGGGACGTAGTAGATGAACGACGTCCAGTCCGGGTTGATGTCGAGCTGCATGGCCGTCACGGCGCCCGCCCGCTTCAGCAGCTCGGCCAGTTCCCGGACGTTCAAGGCCGGGCCGTAGGCGAACACGACCTGCCCGCTGGCGGTGACGCCGATGCCGGATCGCCACACGTAGTAGCTGCCGCCGAGCGTCGCTCCCCAGCTGGTCTCCACGTTGGTGTCGACCGAGCCCGGGATCCGGCCGTGGGAGACGATCAGGTGCAGGTTCTGCCGGACGCCGACGACGTCCGGAGTCATCCGCACCGTCTGGCCCCACACCCCGATCGCGACGTGGCCGTCCCGGTAGTACACGACCGAGGCAACGCCGTCGGTCAGCAGCCCGGTGGTGGCGCCGTTGAGATAGAAGCCGCCGCCGGACTGGGCGATCTTGAAGCCGTTGTTGAACGTGGCCAGCAGGCCTTCGCGGGTGCCGGGCGGGATGTCTGGCTGGGCCTGCCAGTTGCCCGGTCCCGGATCCTCGGTGCCGGGCCGCAGCTCGAACCTGAGCAGGTTCTGGTTCAGCAGCGCGATGCCCGCCACGTAGGAGGTGTACACGCTGCTCGCCCGCAGGTAGGTGCCGTAGATCGCGGGCTGGCCACCGGCCGTGCCGAGGACCCGCCACTGGCCTTCGCCGGGCAGCGGCCCCCCAGCCAGCGACTTCAGCGGCGGCGGGCGCAGCGCCGGGGCGGCGGGGTGCCCGGCGGGCTCCGGTGCCGCCCCGGACGGGGCGGCACCGGGCCCTGTGAGCGCGAACGAGGGCTTCCCGCCGACCTTTGGCGACTGGTAGGTCAGCCACTCGCCAAAGGTGACGACCGGCCCGAGGTAGTGATCCCGGGCCCACTCGGCGAGGCGCTCCGGCAGCGTGCCGCCGCCCGGAGCGGTGAGCGCGTTCCCGACCGACAAGGACACTGAGAGCAGGAAGACGGCCAGTACCACGAGCACGGTGCACACCACAGGGCGCTGCCGCAGTGGCCGGCGCTTCCTTGCTCGCCGCCTCGGGAGAGCCAGCGGCTTGTCCACAGCCAGGCGATGGCGTCCCGTTCTGGCCTCGAGATCAGATCCGGGTGCAACCGATCTGCGCACTCGCCCTCCTGTCGCGCTGACTTTGTGCCGCACGCAGGTCTACCCAGCGAACATGAAGAGAGCATTACGCCGCGGAACTGGATGCTGTTCCTGCGTATCTGAGCTTGTTTCGGCGGTGAGCGCGGGCCGGGCGTGGCGTGGCGACCGGGCTGCCGGCCGGCGTGCTAGTGGTGAACCATGCAATCGCCGGCGGATTCGCGACAGCAGGCGGTGACCGGCAGCCGGGCGGAGACTGCGACGGTCAACATGGCCGGGCTGGTCCAGGGCATCGCGCTGGTCACCTTCCCGGCGGCCAGAACGATCTTCACCGCCAAGGGTTCCTACGACCTGTCCAGTAGCCAGTACGGGCTGATATTCGTCCCGCAGGTGATCACGGCGGTGACGTCGGCGCTGGCCGGCGCGGGCTTGATAGGGCCGGGCCTGGCCAGCAGGCTGGGCGAGCGCACGGTCTACCTGGCCGGCCTGGTGGCGGACCTGGCCGCGATGGTGCTGCTGATCGCCAGCTGGCTGGTGGTGCACCACCACGCGGCCGCGTACGGGCTGCTGCTGGCCGCGACCGCCTGCCTGGGGGCCGGCTTCGGTCTGGCCGTGCCCGCGCTCAACACGCTGACCGCCGCGTTCCACCCCCAGGCCGTCGACCGGTCGGTGCTGGTGCTCAACGCCCTGCTCGGGCTGGGCACCGCGCTCGCCCCGGTGTTCGTGGCGGCCTTCGTGGGCATCGGGTTCCGGGCCGGCCTGCCGATCCTCGCGGCGGTCCTGCTCGTCGGCCTGCTCCTGGTCAGCCTGCGCCTGCCGCTCCGCCCGCAGGCCAGGCAGCCCATCTCGCCGCAGCCGGCCTCGCGGCAGCCGGCCTCGCGGCAGGCCGTCCCGCCGCAGCCCCGCTCGCCGG
>JASHPR010000325.1 GCA_030038015.1 Streptosporangiaceae bacterium | reverse complement strand
CGCGCACCGCCAGGAAACGACACCGCACCAGACATTCCCGATGAGCGAGGCCGAGGTGGACGCGTGGCGGGAGCAATTCCAGGTACCTGACGCCGCCGAACTCGACGGCGGTGAGATACCCGCCCCGCCAGCAGGGTGGCCGGGCTGGCCAGAGTGGGCAGCAGACCACTGGCCCTCATGCACCGACAGCTAACCCGACTGTTCTAACGGCGTTCGTGCTGGCCAGCGGTGCCGCTGGCGTATTACCGCAGGTCAGCCGGCGCGTTCGCACGGGCGGCGGGCACATCCCCGGTTACACGCAGAATTTATGGATAGGCGCTTAGCCCGCGAGGTAGAAGTTCCTGCGCTCATCTTGGATATTCTCTTGCCAACCTGAGCGCTTAGCCGACACGCGGTTAGCGGCAGATGCGCGCATTCTCGCGGCAAGTCGCGATGGATGCTTATGCAGAACGGCCGACTGCTCAGCAGTCGAACCAGGGATCGCGGCGACCGCAGGCGAGGCCTTACGGCCGCTCACCTACCCGCCGATCTGGCGCGTAGCTGCAACGCGGGAAAGCGAGCGGTTCGAGGCGCGGAATGGTAATTCTGCGCAGCTCTGCGCATCAAATCGCTGGCCTTGATCCGCGCTCGCAACGCTGTCCGATCGTGGCCTGGTCGTCCGGCAGGACCAGTTGCGAGTTCCGGAAAAGATGCTGCGAACCCGGGCCGGCCGACCGGCCCGGCAACATCGGGGCATCTGCCTGTCCGCACCCTTCGTCGCGCTCGTCAGCGCTTACCTCGCCCCCGGCGTGCAGAGCGACGAGCGCCGTTCCCGTGCTGACCGCGACCGGGATGAGGTGTCCGGCGGGCTCCGCCCGGACCTGTGCCAGCGGGCACCGGCATCTGCTGGCTTCGCCTCGGCGACGTCTCACGGACGATCACGACGAGGACATACAGCAGCAGCAGCGCAACTTCATCGAAGAACAGGCCCGCCACGATATCTGGGATCGCAGAGCCGTCGCCATCGATGAGTTTCCGCCCGGTGCCCCAGGCCCACAGCGGGTCACGGACACTGAACGGCTGGCCCAGTGGCACCGGGCTGCCCCAGCTGACCTCCGCGCCGGTTCTGAAAGGTAGCCTTCGGTCATCACATGGCAGCCGCGCCCGTACACGACGGGGCAGTGACTGTAGGACACCGGGGTGAAGGTGTCCTGGTTCTCCGCGCCAGCCACTAAGGCCAGCGCGTTCACTTCCTGGGGCAGGAGATACGCGGTGATACACGTCATCGCGGCGAGCATGAAAACGACGGCAACCCAGCTGCCATGGTGGCGTGGCGGCCAGCGGTAGGCGTGAGCGTACAGCGGGTAATGCGAAACGCTGCCCTTCACCTTCATCCGGACCGCGGCGTCGGCGCGGTGCAGGCGTGCGGTATCGGCGATGACCACAACCAGGCCGGCCAGAACCAGGCCGAGCAGCACCAAGACCGGGATGACGCTGAGGGTTCCTGCCGTACCGGTGACCCGCTCGAACAGTTGACGTCGATCCCCGCGTACACCGCGAGGCCAACCGAGCTGCCGACGGCTACCCAAGCCCACCCGCGCCGCCGGTGATGCAGCGTGACGAGCTTGGCAACATTCGATGACTCGCCGGTATCCCGCAGTGCTGGCGCTTGCGGCATCGCCTTCGCCTCGCTTGCATTGTGCCGTTCGCCGCCTCCCGCTTATCGCACCGGCGGCGCGCGGGAAGCAGCGGCGATCAGCCGGACGGACCTAAGCTGGAGAGCGTGAATCTTGCTGAGCAGGTCGATCTGGAGCTGCTGACCTGGGAATGGCTGACTGCCCGGGCGGCTTGCCAGAGTTTACCGGCGACGCTGATGCCGACGGCACCCCCACAGTCATACGCCTGCCTGATGAACGCTGTCACCGCCGCCACATCGGCAGCGGGCACGGCGACGCTGAACCCGTATGAGGCGGGCGCTGCCGGGCATGACCGGTAGGTGTGCCGGCGGATATGCGGAGAGCGAGGAGACTGCAGCGTAGCTGACCGTCACCGGCGAAGTCAGGGCGGACGCTGGAGTAGCCCCCGTCGTCCATATCGGACGCTTACGGTGCGAACGTGGCACAACGGGCGTGGCCTTGGCACCGATCAGGATCTACGCGCAGGACATACATGGTCAGTCGCCCGCCGTCTGCAGTGTGAGCCGGCCGATCCCGTGCCACTCCTCCTGGGGCCGGGCGTGGCTGAACCCTGGCATGGCGGCGAGGAACTCCTCCAATGCCACCACGAGTTCCCGCCGGCCCAGGGTGGAGCCGAGGCAGCGGTGGATGCCCGCGCCGAACGCCAGATGGCGGTTGGCCTGCCGGTCGATATGGATCTCCTCCGGGCTGTCGAAGCTTTCCGGGTCGCGGTTCCCGGCGCCGAATACCAGCAGGACCCGGTCACCGGCCTTGATCTGGCGCCCGCGGATCTCGGTGTCCGCCCGGCAGGTCCTGGCCATGGCCTGAACCGGCGACAGCGTCCGCAAGAACTCCTCGGCGGCCGCCGGGATCAGGTCCGGCTCACGCCGCAGGCGCTCCTGGGCCCCGGGGTCCCGGGCCAGGTACCACAGGCTGGAGCGGATGGCCCACGCCGTCGTGTCCAGGCCGGCGACGAACAGCAGGTAGCAATACGAGATCAGTTCGTCGTGCGTCAACGGCTCGCCGTCGATCCGCGCAGCGAGGAGCCGGCTGATCAGGTCAGGGGTGTCCGCGGTGCCCCGGCGTGCCTGCAGGAGGTGGTCGAAGTAGTCCACGACCTCCCGGGCGGCCGCGCGTGCCCGGGCCGGGTCGGTGGTGCGTTCGTAGATAATGTCGTCCACCCATGCGTCGAACTTCGGCCAGTCCTTCTCGGGAAAGCCCGCGAGCCGACTGAACACGATCGTCGGCATCGGGCGCGCGTACAGGGCCGTCACGTCGGCGACACGCTGCTTCCGTACCTGCGCAAGAAGCTGACGAGCAGTGTCTCGCATCCCGTCTTCCAGTTCGGCGACCGCCCTGGGTGTGAACAGCGGCAGCAAGATCCGCCGGTACCTGGAGTGGTCCGGCGGGTCGATGTCGATGGGGATCAGCGGGAAATCAGTGCCGAAGTCGGGCAGGAGCATCGAAGGGGCCACCGAAAACCTGATTGGGTCCTGCTCGGCGGCGAAGATGTCCTCGTTCTTGGTGAGGTACCAGAATCCGCCGTACCGCTCCCCGCGTCCCACCGGGCAGGTGGCATGCAGGCGCGCGTAGGTCGAGAAGATGTGGTCGAGCGCCTCGCCGTGGAAGTCGAACTCGGCTTCCAGCGTGCGGTCGTCTGCCATGGCGATATTGTCCCAGGTCGAGAGGGTGAATGACCACACAGGACGGCTAAGCGGGCCGGAATGCGCGCGAGGTGGCTAGACACTCGCGCACCAGCCAGCCGCCCGGGAGCCGTCCCCACCGCCGGATCCGGCACGCTTGACGGAGTCGGAGCGGACGTCGCCGACGCGAACACGCCGCGATGGCTGGTTTCAAGCGGGTAGGGGACCGCAGCCAAGGGGGAGCCGCGGCTCGGCGGAGCGGGCGTCTGCTCCCAGCGCGTCCCCGGTGACGGGGAAGCCCGCCTCGTCGAGTCGCACCGAGCCGACCAGCCATCCGGTGCGCAGCTGCGAGCGGATCAGCATGAACATCGCCCGGGCCTCGACACGGGCGCCGCAGGCCGGAACGCAGATCCTGTACAGACGCCGCATCGAGGTCGCCGCTGCCGTCCAGACCGGTCACCTGCGTATACGGCAGCACCTTCGACTACGAGTCCCGCGCGATCGGGCTGGACCGCAACGAGCTCGGCGCGATCCTGGTCGGTGCGGTCCTGGGCGCAGCGGCAGACCATGCGCTGATCTCCTTGCTGGCGCTCAACGGCCTGCGGGCACCGCGGGCCTCGACCTAGGTGCGATGGCATGGCATCTGGCACCGATCAGCCACCTATCCCTCAAGCCGGCGCGGCGCCGTGAGCCAGCGCGCGTGCCCTATGGTGCCGCCAAGGGCCGGTGCGCTTGGACAATCTGGACTGCTGCGGAGTTGTGCAGGTCGGTTTCGTGCCCGTGTAGATGTCCTGAAGTGGGCGGCGGGGTAGCGCCGTGGGGCCCTGAGACTGAGGGATGACAGCTCGGCTCGCGGGACAGCACACTGGTCTGGTGGCGGTTGCTTGTGACTGCGGCGGCCCGCCCGATGGGCCTGCTGGCAGGCGCGGTGGTGATCAGTGCGGCCGCTGCGGCGTGCGGGCATGCCCCGGCGAGCAGCTCGCCGCAATATGCGGTGCTCTCGCGCGGCGTTCCGGGTCTGGGCAAGATCATCACGGACGGCAAGGGCCTCACGCTGTACATGTACGCGCCTGATCATCGAGGGCGTTCGCGATGCAGTGGGTTTTGTGCTCAGCAATGGCCGCCGCTGGTGCTGCCGCGCGGTGTCACCCGTCCCGAGGCGGGTCCTGGGGTCCGGGCGTCCCTGCTCGGGACGGTGCGCCGCGCTAACGGGGAGTTGCAGCGAACGTATGGCGGCTGGCCGCTGTACTTGTGGATCGGTGATCAAAGTCCCGGCCAGGCTACTGGCCAGGCCGACGATATGGGATTGTGGTATGTGCTGTCGGTAACCGGTGCCGTCGACCGGGGCACGCCGCGCAGTTAGTGGCGGGCCGCAGCCAGATCGACGCCAGCCGAGTTGTATGTGTGCTTCCCGCCGGGATTATCTTCTGGGCCATCAATGATTGCTACCGCGAATCCGGCCGGGTGCGGGCCCTGACGCCGGTCAATACCATGCGTCCCATTCGCCGAAGTTGATGACGTGTTCTTCGAATGGACTTAAATTCCGGCATTGACTTACTGCTACGTTCTGTAGTGCTAGCTTGCCTGGTGCCTCTGCGTCATCGCCCGGCCAGGCGCGATGGTGTCCGGGCGGAGCGGAACCCTTGAAGAAACCCGCTAGGGGTATTAGCGAAACCCCGGGTGGGTATTAGCTCCCCCGGCGAGGTGTACGCCGCTTTGGCTGGCAGGTCCCAGATTCCGTTCCTGATTCACGCCTCCTCCCTTTTCTTCGTGCCGACCTCTTGGAGATCGGCCCCTGGCGAGTCATTGTTGAAGGGTCAGGACTTTCGCCTAGGCCGGGGGCGCCCATGACAGGCCAGATTCATGGCCATGGGCGTGTCACATTGCCGCCGTCCGGTGCTGCAAGGCCGCAGCCGCCGAGGATGCTGCAGGCGCTGGCCCGCGACCAGTTCCCGGCCCTGCTGGCCGAGCCCGGCGTCGTTTACCTGGACAGCGCGGCCACCACGCAGAAGCCACGGCGCGTGATCGACGCGGTCGCTGCCGAACTGGCCGGCCCCGCGGCGAATCCTGGCCGGGGGGCCTATCCGTGGTCGAGCCGGGCGGCCAGGAGGGTCGCGGAGGTTCGTGAGCGGGTCGCCCGCTTCATCGGCGCACAGGGCCCGGATGAGGTCGTGTTCGTCCCCGGGGCCACCGCAGGACTGAATGCGGTGGCGCTGTCGTGGGGGATGGCGAACCTGGCTGACGGGGACGAGATTCTGTACAGCCCTCTGGATCATTCCTCGACCGTGTATCCCTGGCTGAACCTGCGCGACATGCTCGCCCGGTCCGGCACGCGCATCACGCTCGTGCCCTACTCGGTGACCGCGACCGGGGAGGCGGACACCGCCTACATCCGCTCGAAGGTGTCGCCGCGGACCCGGCTCATCGTGGCCACCCACGTGCACAGCCTGTTCGGCTCGATGACGACCTTGGAGGAACTCCGCGGGCAGATCGGCTGCCAGGTCCGGCTGTGCTTCGACTGCACCCAGAGCGCCGGGCACGTGCAGGTGGACGTGACCGGGCTGGACGCCGACTTTGTGGTGTTCTCCGCGCACAAAATGTTCGGCATCCCCGGGACGGGCGTGTTGTATGCCCGGCGGCGGGTCCACCCGGAACTGGCGCCGTTCCTGCCGGGCGGCAACAGCGCCGTCCGGCTTGACGAGGGGCGGCTGCAGGGACTGCAGATGCCCGAGCGCCTGGAGGGCGGGACGCCGGACCTGCCGGGGATCGCGGCGCTCGGCGCGGCCCTGGACTTCATCGATGAGCTGGGCGTGGGCCGGATCGCCGCGCATGGCCAGGCGCTGACCCGTTTCCTGATCGACCGGCTGCGGGAGATCCGGCACCTGACGCTGCTGCCTGGGGTCGCCTGGGGGCAGTGCTCGGCCGGGTACGGGATCGTGTCGTTCCGCCTGGACGGAGTTCGGTCGGACGACCTGGGCTTCGCGCTGAGCGCGCACGGGTTCTACCTGCGGGCCGGACGGCACTGCCTGCCCGCCGGGAGCGGTTATGAGGACTCGGTCCGGGTGAGCGTGCATGTGTACAACTCCGGGGCCGAGCTGAGCCGGCTCGCTGGTGTGCTGTCCGGGCTGGCAGGGGGGGCGGGATAGTGGTCGACGGGTATTCACCGGCCTCCCCGGTCGAGGGATACGACCGGGTGGCTGCCTCGGCCATCCTGGCAGGCCTGGCCTTTCCCGGGCTGTTTCCCGCCGATGGGGCAGTTTGCGTGGAGTTCCTGGGCGGGCCGCGCCGCCTTGGGTACCGGCTGACGCCGCTTGTTCCCGAGCCGGGCAGCCACCTGACCGCCGCCCAGCGGCGGTATCTCGACTCGTTCATGCGGCCCTGCCCGGCCAGCTTGGTCACCACTGCAACACACCGGGTGACCTGGGACGACAGCGACGGGATCCCGAACATCGCACATGCGGGGCCGAGCCTGCTCGGCCCGGTGGTCCCGATCGTGGCCCGGGAGGCCACGCTCGCGCTGTGGCGAGCCCTGGCCGCGGACGAAGGCCTGGCCGCCCGGGCGGCCAGGCTCGACGACCACGCCCGGCAGGTCCTGGCCGCCACCACCACAGACACCGAGCCCATCGAGATCTTCCGCATAGGCGTCGAGGCCACCGCCCGGACCCTGGTCCAGCACGCCTACCTGGCACACCAGACGCCCTACCGCACACCGGCCGGGTTCGCCCGCGGCCTGCGCGACAGCGGCATTTTCGGCGTGGTGGCGAGCACCTGGTACTGGGAGCTGCAGGCGTCCACGTTCCGCCGCGGGATGATCCCGGTGTCCTTCGTGGCCGACCCCGGCGGCACGGTGCGCTACCCGGCTCACGTCGTCGCAACCCTCCGGGCGATGAAGGACGCCACGATCACCCAGGCCCACGCGGTGATGGCCCGGGCCACCAGCGAGGAAGGGCTGAGCACCGCGCAGGCGGTGCAGAAGTACCACCACGAACTCGACCTCATCGCCAAGCAGTACGCCCTGCTGCCGGAGGGGGAGCAGCCACGCTGTCTGGGCCAGATGACGCATACGATCAGGGGCCAGCGGTTCAGTGTGCAGCCTGGGGTGGTGTCGGCCTATGTCGAGACGTTCGCCGCCCTGCTGGACCGGGTGGAAATCACCGAGCTGCCCGGCGCGGCCGAGGAGGAGATCACCGACGCTGAGCAGCGCACCTTCCATGTGCCGGACATGAACTGCAAGCACTGCCGGGCGACGATCACCGGGCTGCTCGACTCGCTGGGCAGCCCGGTGGGCGAGATCGACCCGGTCTCCAAGCGCATCGTGGCGGGTTTCGCCACGGTCGCGGCCCGGGAGCGGGCCTTCGACGCCATCCGGGACGCGGGGTACACCGTGGTGCCGCCGGCGGCCTCATGATGCGCCTGCCCCCCCGGATCCACCCGTTGGCCCGGTCGCTCCTGGCCCGGGAGGACCTGGTGGCCGGTTTGCTCGCCCGGTACGGCTCGCCGCTGCACGTCGTGTTCCCGGATGTCTTCGCTGAGAACGTGGCCGCCTTCCGGCAGGTGCTGGCGGACAGCGGTCTCAGCTACCGGATCTGCTACGCGCACAAGGCCAGCCAGGCTGGCGCGTTCGTGCGCGCCGCGCTGGATGAGGGCATCAGCATCGACGTGGCGTCTGCGGGTGAGCTGGCCAGTGCGCTGCGGGCCGGATTTCCGCCCGGCCGGGTGGAGGCGACCGGGCCGAAGGGATGGGCTTTCCTCGCCGCGCTGCGCGAGGCGGGCGTGACGGTCAACGCGGACAACCCGTGGGAGCTGTCGGAGATCGTCCGGCTGGCCCGCGCCCGCCATGGCGAGCGGCTGCCGGTCCTGATCCGGCTGTCTGGATTCGGCGCCTCCCCGGGCCGGGCGCCGCGCCGGGTCAGCCGGTTCGGCGTTCCCGCGGGTTACTTTGGCGCACTCATCGGCCCGCTCACCGAGGCCCAGGACGTGGTGGACTTCCGGGGGCTGTCATTCCACCTGGACAGCAGCGAGACGGGCGAGAAGGTCCAGGCGGTGGAAGAGTGCCTGGGACTGCTGGAACAGTGCTGGGCGGCCGGGCTGGCCCCGAGCGTGCTGGACATCGGTGGGGGCTTCCGGCAGGCGTTCACCGCCGACCCGGCGGCGTTCGAGGCGTACACCCAGGCGCTCAGGCGCGGCCTGGCCGGCCGCGGCCGGCCGCTGACCTGGGACGGCAACATGCTCGGTTACCGGTACGAGAACGGGGAGATACGCGGCGTCCCGGTGTTCCACAAGTACGGCAACGCCGCCCCGGGCAGCGGCTTCCTCCGCGAGCTGCTGGCCAGCCCGCTGCGCGGGCAGGGCGGCCGGACGGTCGCCCAGGTGCTCCGGGAGACCATGATCGAGCTGTGGGTGGAACCGGGCAAGGCACTGGCCGACCACGCCGGCCTCACCCTGGCCAGCGTCGAGTTCGCCACGCCCGCGCACGATGGGACCTTCCTGGTCAGCCTGGACATCAGCCGGGACAAGATCTGCCCGGCCGACCAGGAAGTGATGCTCGACCCGGTTCTCATCTACCGGTCCGCGCCGGGCGGCCCGGACGCCCGGCCGGCGGCCGTGTTCTTCGCCGGCAACCTCTGCCTCGAACGCGACATGATCTTCAACCACGTGACGTTCCTGGACCGGGTGCCCGGGCCCGGGGACATCGTGGCCTTCGTCAACACGGCCGGCTACCAGATGGACCTGTCCGCCTCCGGTGCCCTGATGCAGCGCCGGCCTGGCAAGGCCGTGGTGCGCCGCGGCGAAGCCGGGTTCGCCGCGCATACCGACACCGCGCGCATGGGGGAGGAGATGTCATCGTGCTCTACCGCGACATCACCGAGCTGATCGGCAACACGCCCCTGCTGCGGCTCGACCCCGCCCGGCACGGTCTCGAGGGCACCGAGCTGTACGCCAAGCTGGAATTCTGCAACCCGTTCGGGTCGGTGAAGGACCGGATCGCCTGGGGCATGATCCGCGGCGACCTGGCCGAGATCACCCGCCGCGCGCAGACCCTCATCGAGGCCTCCAGCGGCAACACCGCGAAGGCGCTCCAGGTGCTCGCCGCGATGCGCGGGCTGCGGCTGCGGGTGCTCACCAACCGGGCCAAGGTCCCCGAGGTGCGCGACATGCTGGAACTGCTCGGCGGCGACCTGGAAGAGCTGCCCGGGCTGTCGGAATGCCCCGACCCGACCGTCCCCAACGACGTGTTCTCGACGATCGAGGCGCTCATGGCCCAGCACCCCGGCGACTTCTATCACACCGCGCAGTACACAAACCCGGTCAACGTGCACACCCACCACGACACCACCGGGCGGGAGATCGCCGACGACCTGGGCCACGTCGACCTGCTGTTCGGCGGGCTGGGCACCACCGGCTCCACCCGCGGCGCGGCCACGTTCCTGCGGGCCGCCAACCCGCGGCTGCAGACCATCGGCATCGTATCCACGAAGGAAGACTTCATCCCGGGCATCCGCTCCGAGGCCGAGCTGTGGGACGTCGGACTGTTCGAGCCCGCCTTCTATACCGAGATCATCCCGGTCCGCGCCGCGGACGCGATCGAGGCCACCCTGGACCTGGCCCGCACGCACGGGGTGCTGGCCGGGCCGACCACCGGGGCCACCTACTGGGCCGCGCAGCAGTACCTGCGCCGGTGCCCCGCGCCTGCCGGGCCGCCGCGCCGCGCCGTCATCATCGCCTGCGACCGGC
Organism: Streptosporangiaceae bacterium; assembly: GCA_030038015.1. GTDB lineage: Bacteria > Actinomycetota > Actinomycetes > Streptosporangiales > Streptosporangiaceae > JASHPR01. Next base: position 7,667 of record JASHPR010000325.1, on the reverse strand, counting down.
TGGAACCCTACCTGTCCTACATCCGGCAGCGCCGCCCCGACCTGTTCGGCCGGGCCCGCCACGCCGTGCCCGCCGACCTGACCGACGCCGAGGTGGCCGCCGGTCCCGAGATCTCGCCCGGCGACCTGGCTGCCCGGCTCGGTGAGCCGGACCTGATCAGCGTCGACACCCGGGGCAGCATGGCCTACCGGGTCGGGCACGTCCCGGGCTCGGTGAACATCCGCGACGACTGCCTGGAAGACATGCTCCGGCACGGGACGCCTTTCCCTGCCGCCCGCACGATCGTGCTCATCTGCCCGGCCGGGGACTACTCCCGCCGCCTGGCCGCCTTCCTCACCCGGGCCGGCCACGACGCGGCCAGCCTGGTCGGCGGCATCGTGGCCTGGCGCGACGCTGGCCTGCCGCTTGAATCCAGCCTGGCCGCGGGCCTCGCCGCACGGCAGTAGCCACCGGCGGCCAGCCCAGCGTCACCCTGCTCGTGCCCGGCCTCGTCCACGGCCGCGCTCAGCTTCACTGCAGTGTCTTTCGGCTCTCGATGGCCTCCGGCACTGTGGCCGACGCGGAAAGCAGCGGCGTAAATATATCGGCCGGCTGGATACCCTGCAGTGGTATCGGCGATACCCTCTCCAGGTATTAACGGATACCCGGAGAGGGTTTATCGCCAGGCCTGGAATCGTTATTTCGTAATCCACCATGACGTCTTCTACCTGCGGATATGCGTCACTCGGTGGACCCGGTTCATACTTTATGGCTAGTCCTCTTGCTCGGTTCGCAAACTGGCATCTAATGTTCTGATAACGACGCCTGAGTGTCCTGGGAGACCACACGACTGCTTGGGCATGTTTAGCCATTAGCATGCCCGCCGGGGATGTTCGGCACCGGCGGGCAGCCAGGCGCAGAGAACCAGGCACACAGGGCTCTCCTATAGCAGCGGTCCTGGGTCACAGAAAGCCGAGGGAACCGGGATGAGTGACATCGCCGTCGCGGGCGGACAAGCCGCGAGGCGGGACGACGCAAGCGCGGGGGGCGTGGATAGGTGGCAGCCGCCCGACACCAGGCGGGTACTGCAGCTGTCTCTGGCGGCCATATGGCTGCTCGACGCGGTGCTGCAGTACCAGTCCTTCATGTTCACCAAGGGATTTGGGCAGATGCTGGCCGGGACCGCGCCCGGCAACCCCGGGGTGGTCGCCAGCCCGATCAACTGGGACGCGCGCCTGGTCGAGCACCACATGGTCTTGCTGAATTCGATCTTCGCCACGGTCCAGCTGCTGCTGGCCCTGGGCATCGCCTGGCGGCCCACGGTCCGGATCGCGCTGGCTGCCTCGATCGCGTGGGCACTCGGCGTGTGGTGGTTCGGCGAGGGGCTGGGAGAAGTGCTGAACAGCGCGGCGAGCCCGGTCAGCGGTGCCCCCGGCGCGGTGATCATCTACGCTCTGCTCGCCGTGCTGTTGTGGCCTTCCGATCGGCTCGCCGCCACGGCCCCGTTCGCCGCCGCCCGGGCGGTGGGCGCGCCGGTGGCCCGGGCGCTGTGGCTGGTGCTGTGGGGCAGCCTGGCCTACTTCGCCTTGATGCCGGGTAACCGGGCACCCCAGGCACTGCACGACATGATTTCGGGCATGGCCAGCGGCGAGCCCGGCTGGCTGGCCGCCCTGGACAACCACGCCGCCTCGCTGCTGGCGAACCAGGGGCTGGCTGCCTCCATCGTCCTAGCGGTCGCGCTCGTGCTGATCGCGGTCGGTGTCTACCTGCCGCGGCCGGCCGCCCGGGCCACGGTGGTGCTGGCCATCGTGGTGGCCGCGGTCATCTGGGTCTTCGGCGAGGCCTTCGGGACCATCCTTGCCGGGGGAGCGACCGACCCCAACTCCGGCCTGTTGCTGATCTTGCTCTCGGCGGCCTACTGGCCGGCCCGGGCCGTGGCCATGGCTCCAGCGGCAGTCCAGCCCGCGAGCGCAGAAGAGGCGACGGCACGATGACACCAACTTGGATCCTGGACATCCTGGCCGCGGTCATGCTGCTGATCGCGGCGATCAGCGCGAGCCGCCTGGTGGCCGCCCGCGCGTGGGCCGGGTCCGCCGGGGACGCGGACATCGACGTCGCGCACCTGCTGATGGGCATCGCGATGGCGGGCATGCTGGTCGCCAGCTTGACCACGCTGCCGAACGGCGTGTGGGACGCGATCTTCGCCGTGATGACGGCGTGGTTCGGCTGGCGGGTCTACCGCGAATCCCGGAGGGAGGGCGCCCGGGTGCTGGCCGACGGCCACCGCATGCCGCACCTCGTGCACAGCGCCGCGATGCTGTACATGTTCGCCGCCCTGAATACCGCCGCCGCGGCGGGAAGCGGGGGCGGGATGAGCGGCATGGGCGCCTCCGGAATGTCGATGCAGACGCTGAGCGTGCCGGTGGTGGCGTTCATCTTCGCGCTGTGGCTGTCCGTCTACGTCGTCCTGGACCTGGACCGGCTGTCCGGCCCGGGGCACGCACACGGCAGCTACTTCGCCGCCCCGGCGCTGGTTGGCGCCGCGGCCGGAACTGGATCTGTGGGCCTGGCCGCCGCCTCAGCCGCCCCCACCGGAACCGGCACCAGCGTGGCCGCCGCGCCGGACCAGACCGCCGACGGCAGCCATCCGGCCGATGGCAGCGGCCTGGCCACCGGAAGCCGACCAGGATCCGCCCGCGATTTCCTGCTCAGCCCGCAAGTGGCTGCGGGCTGCCGCATCGCGATGGGCGTGACCATGGCCTTCATGCTCATCATCATGATCTAACGTCTTTAGGCTGACCGACTCCGTCCCGAGATGAAGCACTGTCATAATTTTGGACGGAGGCATTCTGCCTGGATGAGGATCCCCCAATTGCAATCCTCATGAGAGCAGGTCAGGACCGAGAACCTGGGCTTGCCGTTCACGCACTGGAGCCTCGCAAGTGAAGATACGTCGGCGGAGGGGCTGCTGCAGCACCGGTGGCCGTCGCTCAGTAACAGCGCAGCTGCAGGAGATGGGAGATGAGGTTCATGGCGAACCACGCCAAGGGCACGGTACTGACCTGTACCCATGAGGATTGCAACTGCCGGGTGCTCATCCAGGCGGAGTGCCACTGCCCGGGTGTGACCGATGAGTCGTCCTACCGGTGCGCGTGCGGCGCTGAGCTGGTTCCGGTCACGCAGGAGTAAGCGCTGCGGCATGCACGGGCAGCACACTTATCGCCAGACACACCGGCCCGTGACGGCCCGCCCCAGCCCAGCTCCGGGTCACCGCACGCCGTCAAGGGCTGCCGGAGGTAACTGAATGGCCGCATTCACCAGCGGACAACGCTGATAGCCGCGGCGGTGATGGTGGGAGGTTGCCCCGCGAAAGGCTGATTCCCTCCCGGGGTATTTCGGTATTCCTCCAGGTCATGCCCCGGAACTGGGCGCCGTGGACGGCGGGCTGGCCTTCATCTGCTGAACGCTTATCTCACCCACACCGCGTCCGGCCTGTTCGCGATACCGCCGGGAGTAGCCCGGGCGGCGGCCATCCCGGGCAGGACCTCTTCCGCCCTGACCATCCTCACCCAGGTCGCCGCTGCCACCAAGGCCCTGCAGTCCAGCACGGGTGATGCGGGAGATCCTGGACGAGGCAGCGGATCCCCGGATGGCCTTGCGCAGGCACTTGGCCCTTGATAATGCAGCAGCGGGGTTGCTCGCGCATAGCGCTTGCCGCACGTCACCGGGGACTTGCCGCGCGTCACCGGGGAACGGTCACCCTTGTGCTAGCTTTGCCGAGCGGCTTCCTGCTCCGCTTTGAGGGGGGAGAGGATCTTTTTCGCCGCGCGCCACCGATTCCACTGCACTTCGAAGTACCACGCGTGGCCGTCCTTGAAGACGATCGCCAGGGGGAAGGTTGGGTTCGGGAACCCATGGCCGAGCCGGCCGGCGAACACAATCTCGCTTCGCGGCATGCGGGCGATCACCTTGTGCACGGCATGTCGGGGGCCTGACACCAGCGCAAGCTCTTGCGCTGTAAGAGCCAGCAAGCCGTAGCCGCTGAAACGCGGAGTGTCGAGCACCACCTCGCTCAGCGCCTGCTGGCCCCTCCGGCGGCTTCGCTCCATCACCTGTTTAAGGGAGGTCGCCACTGCGGGATTCCCGATGGAGACGGCTCGGAACGCCGAGGCGCCGAAGCCCTTAGGAACAACGATCAGCCCTGCAACCTGCGGGGAGCCGAGCACTTGCGACGCATCCACCAGCCAGCGCCCCTCAAGTACGGTCAACGATACTTTGTGAATAGGAAATTTACGCACCTGCCCGCCTAAAATCCAGTCCACCGCCCGGGCCCGCCTAACGCTCGTCCTGCGCCGTACACGCTGGTATGGGCTGCAAAGACCCGAGCCGCTCTGACTTCCGGCGCGCCTGGCGAAACGCGGCACAACGAACTGCTGCATGCCGCACCGGCTCAGGCAAGCCGGCACTCGCGATCAGGACAGAACGAACGGATCTGCTCACGGCCGGGCGGTCTGTGGCTGGACCGTACAGTGAGGTGTCACGTTGATCTCCGGGAACGCTGGTCCTCGTGCGGGCAGCAGCCGGCGCCCTCGGCGTGTCAGGGCCGCACGTCGTCGTCGATGGTGAGCCGGCCATCGAGCGCCGGGCAGGGTTACCGGAGGCGCGCCGGGGCAGTGGGGCGGCGCTTGACCGCTAGCTCCAGGCCGATTGACGTCCTGGTCGGGACGGCGCATCCTTTCCCGGTAGGCGGCCCGGGTTCCCGACGGGGCCGGGAGCAGGGGAGCAGGCCATGGCCGCAGCCCCGGATGATCAGCTCGGCGCGGGCACGGACCCGGTTATCCTTCGGGAGAGCAGGCTCTCGCTCAACGTCCTGTTCGGCGGGCTGCTTGCGGTGCTTGTCGCGGCGCTGGCGAGAGGGCTGGCCGGGGCGCAGACCGCGGGCGGCCGGGCGGCGGTGGCCGTCATCTTCGGCGCGGCGGCGGCCCTGGCGGCGTGGGCGTGGGTGGCAGTGGTCCGGCGGCGCGGCCGCCTGGAGATCACTGGTCAGGCGATCACCTATGCCGACGGGAAGGGCCAGCCGGTGACCCTGTCCCCGAAGGCCAGGCGTGTATCCGGCTGCAAGCACATCTGCTGGAAACCATGCCCGCCCGGCTGCACCGAGCACCGCGGGAGCTGCCCGCGATTCTGCGAGCCCGGCTGCACCCGCCACGCCAAGGCATGCCCGCAGCGGAAGGGCGGATGGAAGTTCACCCGGCCGAAGGGCAACCGGAGGCGTACCGTGCCGATCCCCGTGCAGCTCATCGCCCCGCTGCGCCAGCACTTCGAGGACCAGGACGCCGAGCGCGAAGCGGCCGACCGGATCGGCCGCGCTTTGTGGCCTGACCTGGGGTAACCGCAACTGGAACTGCAACTGGGAGCAGTGGCCGCAGGCGAGCCGCCGGGGGAAACCCCAGGTCAGAGCGGGTGCGCCGCCAGGGACTTGAACCCCGAACCCGCGGATTAAGAGTCCGCTGCTCTGCCAATTGAGCTAGCGGCGCGTGGACCGGTGTGATGTTAGCAGCCTCCGGCCTGCGGGGCGAATTCTGTCCGCCCTTGCGTGCCGCGCGGCGGATACCTCCGCGGTTGCGCGTCCGCGGACGCCTCAGCCCCGCAACAGCGATTCTAGGCTCCGCGCAGGGTCATGTAACGGTCACTGAGCCGGTGTTATGCCCGGCCTTTGCCGGCCGTATACCGGGTCAGGAGCCGAGGAACCTGCCCATGACCGCGGCCGCCCGCGACGGGCGCCCGGTCCTCGCCTCCTGGCGGTCGGCCCAGCTCATCGCCTGCAGGCCCGCGTTGACGCCGAGCCAGCGCAGCGGCTCGGGTTCCCAGCGGGGCGAGCGGTGGCCGACCCACGGCAGCCGGGTGATCTCGCTGTCGGTGCCGGTGATCAGGTCGGAGAGGGTGCGCCCGGCCAGGTTGGTGGTGGCCACGCCGTCGCCGACGTAGCCGCCTGCCCAGCCGACGCCGGTGGCGCGGTCCAGGCCGACCGAGGCGCACCAGTCCCGCGGCACGCCGATCGGGCCGCCCCAGCCGTGGGTGACCTCGACGCCGCCGAGGACCGGGAACAGCTCGGCCAGGGTGCGCCGCAGCGCGGCGAACACGGCGGGAATGCGGTCGAACGACGGCCGCACCGCGGAGCCGAGGTGGTACGGGGCTCCCCGGCCGCCGAACGCCAGGCGCCCGTCAGCCGTGCGCTGCCCGTAGATGATCAGGTGGCGCAGGTCGCTGAACGTCGGCCGGCTGGCCAGCCCGATCTCCGCCCAGGCGGCGTCGGGCAGCGGGGCCGTCGCGATCATCAGCGAGTAGACCGGGGCCATCGCCCGCCGCTGGCCGGGCAGCATGGCTGTGTAGCCCTCGGTCGCGCGGATCACATACCGCGCCCGCACCGTACCGGCGTGGGTGACCAGCCGCCCGGGCCCCAGTTCCAGCACCGGCGTGCGCTCGAACAGCGAGACCCCGCGCCTGCGCACCGCCTCGGCGAGGCCCCGCACCAGACGTGCCGGATGGATGGCCGCGCAGTGCGGAGTGAACGTGCCGCCGGCGACCTCTGTGGCAGCCGTGATGTCGCTGGCCTCCGCCGCCGACAGCAGCCGCAGATCGTCCGCACCGAACCCGAACGACCGGGCTTCGGCGACCTCGCTGGCGGCCCGGTCAAGCTGCACCTGTGAGCGGGCGAGCTGCACGGTCCCGCCCTTGGCCCAGTGGCAGTCGATGCCCTCGGCCGCGGCGACCCGCCCCACCTCGTCTACGGTCGCCTGCATGGCCCGGTACATGGCGGCCGCCGCCTCGGCGCCCGCGATCCGCTCCAGCTTGCCGAGCGACGCGGGGAACAGGGCCGAGCACCAGCCGCCGTTGCGCCCCGAGGCGCCGAACCCGGCGATCTCGCGCTCGCAGACCACGATCTTCAGCGCCGGGTCTGCCCGGGACAGGTAGTACGCGGTCCACAGGCCGGTGTACCCCGCGCCGGCGATCGCCACGTCGGCCTCGAGGCCCCCGGGCAGCGGGTCGCCTGGCCGGAGCGAGCCGGGGACGGTGTCATGCCAGAACGACAGTTTTCGGTATTTGCCCTCCGCGGCCATGCGCACCATCGTGGCAGGCGTCGCCGCAGCTCATCACGTCGGGCATCCTTGTGCCATGACCGCTGCTCTGGGGCCGCCTGCGCCGAGGCGCCCGTCAGGAACCTACCGGGTGTGCCTGGTCTGCCTGGGGAACATCTGCAGGTCGCCGATGGCCGAGGTGATACTGCGCGACGAACTGGACCGGGCCGGGCTTTCCGGGTGGGTCGAGGTCGACAGCGCGGGCACGGGGGACTGGCACCTGGGCTCGCCGATGGACCCCCGGGCCAGGGCGGAGCTGTCCAGGCGCGGCTACGACGGATCCGGGCACCGGGCGCGGCAGTTCGGGCCGTCCTGGTTCGCGCGCTACGACCTGGTGACCGCGATGGATCTGGGGAACCTGGCCCGGCTGCGGAAGATGGCCCCCGACCGGCATGGCCGCCGCCCAGTACGCGCAGGAACGCGCCTCGGCACCCCGGGCCGACGACATGGCGGTGGCAGGGGTGGTGAGCGAGGCCGAGGCCCCCTTCAGCCGCGCGGTCGGCGACAGCCCCTATGCGGTGCACCAGGACCTGCAGAAGACGATGCAGG